>CADAFA010000051.1 GCA_902787065.1 uncultured Elusimicrobium sp. | reverse complement strand
TTTTTACGACGGGAAAATAAAAATACTTTTAAAAAATAAAAAACGGAATTTTTGATTAATGTAATAAAACCAGGAACAAAAAACTGTCAAATATTTCTGAGGAAATTTTGATTTTCTCCGCGACGACTAGTACCGCGAAGTAGAGGAGCGTAAGTGACGTATCGGTACTTTAGGAGTGGAAAAATCAAAATTTACCAAAAAGACTTTGACGGCAAATAATAAAAACTGCAAATTTCCTATCGTATATGCCACATCAACGCGTAAAACAAAGACCTATATATTGTAAAATGCCTTAGCGTTTTGGGTGGTAATATCCGCTACTTCATTAATATTTTTACCTAAAATATCTGTCAAAGTTTGGGCAATTTCAGGGATATTTACGGGGGAATTTCGCTGCCCGCGCTTGCTTTGCGGCGGCAAGTATGGGCAATCTGTTTCAAGCATCAAATATTTTAAACCGACTTGCTTTACAATTTGCCTAATATCATCATTTTTCTTGTACCCAATTATACCGTTTATGCCGAGGTAAAAACCCAAATCAAGCGCCCTATAAGCATCTTCTTTGCGGCCGCTGAAACAATGCAAAATACCCCCGCTTAAATTATATCTTTTAAGGGCATAAAACATGTCTTCATAGGCGGAATAATCTTGCGGCTCTTTGCCCTTTCTGCAATGCAAAATTATAGGTTTTTTAATGTCTTGCGCAAGTTCAAGTTGTTTTTCAAAAACTTCCTGTTGCAAAGGGCGCGGGGATGAATCTTCATAAAAATAATCAAGCCCGATTTCCCCCACCGCCCTAAAATTATCTAAAGCCAGATAATGTTTTAATTCTTCAAAACTTTCAACTGTAAATTGTTCCGCGTTTATTGGGTGAATAGCGGCAGCGGCGTAAATTTGCCCTTTGTACTTTTCGCAAAGTTCAACCGCAGGTTGCCACTCATTAGTTTCACAGGCGATTTCAACAATTTGTTTTACACCTGCTTCAAAACAAGAGTTTATAACTTGCTCTCTGTCTTCATTAAAAGCTTCATCATTAAGATGGGCATGGGAATCAATAAAAGTAATCATTATAAAATTGCTAGTTCTCCTTTTTCATTACATAGGGTTAATATCCCTCTTTGCTTTTCACCGAAAGTACTACGGTATACAGGGACATTATCTTGATTATGCTTTCCGTGTAATTCCCTATACTCCTCAACAAGCATGTAAGGAATACTGTAAGGTATTTGCGTATCTTCTTTACTGAGTACGAAATAACGTTTATCGCCCCCGTCCCCGACAGTACGGCATTTTAAACTTTCTACTAAAGTCTTTTCCGAACATAAGCTTTCATCTTCTATATACTGAAATTCTAATCTTGAAACTTCCTCATAACCTTTGGCTAGATATTGTTTAGCTATTTCGTCTTCTTTCTCTTTAGTTACGGCGGGCTTTTCCCCGGGTAATAAATAAGATTTGTTCCCTTTTAAACTTTTGTTATAAGCCATGAGGCCTTCCTCAGTTAAAAGCCCTTTTGAATTAAAGACAGGTTTTCCATTAAAATCAGTTAATAAGAATAAATCGGAAGCAACAATATTTTTAGATAAGAAAAATTCTTTAGCCTCGCTTGATAATTTTTCAATAAGCAAATTATAACCCTTCAAAGTTAACATTTTTCTCGCATAAAAAGTATTTGGGTTACGTTCAAAAATAACCCCTTCCGGTAAAGTAACCCCAAATTTTAGGGATAAATAATCTACTGCACTGCCTCTTTCCGCTTTTAAAATTTTCTTAAGGGTAGAAAGATCTTCTTCCGTAAAAGTTTCAGATTCCGGGGCTATAATATTTCTGTTTTTTAAGGCTTCTAACTTTTCTTTATCGGATAGAGAATCCGGCTCCAAACGAATTAAATTTTTCCTTGCGGCTAAATTAGAAAAATCTATGTCCAAAGCTTTTTTGTAATATGTTATGGCAGAATTTTTATTACCTGTTTTTTCTAAAGTATACCCATAACCTACTAAAGAATTTATATCTTCCGGCTGGTATTCTAAAGATTTTTTATAATAATCTTTTGCTTTATTTATTTGCTTTTTTTGTATAGCGATATCCCCTAAATTAGAATAGACATAAGCAAAATAAGGAGAATTTTTGGGCATTGTTTTTAAAGCAGTATTAAAATATTTTTCAGCCTCATCATATTTTGCAAGCAAAAATTTAACCCCGCCCATGCTTATTTGGACATTAGGGGTAGCTCTCTCTTTTTTAGAACATTTTTCCAAAGCATGCTCGGCGGAAATATGGTCCTTAGCATTAAAAAATTTACGGCTTGTTTCCAAACAAGCTTGGGCAAATAATAAACCGTTAACTAAAAGAATCGTAAGAGTACAAATTATGTACTTTTTCATTTAGACTCCCTCCACGTTTTAAATAAAATAAGTAATTTTTGCAATTTACTTAACTTTATCTTTTTTTCACAAGGCAAGCAAGGCTGTTGTTTTAATTTATGCAAAATATTCTCATAAATTGCCCCCATAGCACGGGCTGCCAGTAAGGTTTTAAAATCTTCCTTGGGCAAAATTTGGCGGGCTTCCTTATATAATTTTTGTGCTTTTTCCAACTCAAAATTAAGTAACTTTTTGACCGTCGCGGTGTGTCTTAAACTCAAAATATCTTCTTCGGATACTGTAAATCTTCGTAAATCTTCCAAAGGTAAATACAGGCGGTTTATTTTTGCATCTTCGGCAATATCCCTTAAAATATTTGTAAGTTGTACGGCATAACCTAAAGTTTCGGCATATTTCTTTGATAAGGGATTTTTGTAGCCGAAAATCTCAATGCACATAAGTCCCACAACACTTGCAACCCTGTACATATACCAATTTAACTGCTCTTGCGTTTGGTAACGCACAGGCGAGTTTAAATCACTTTTTACACCTTCAATTAAATCGTAGAAATATTGTTGCGGTATAGGAAATTTTTGTATAACTTTTTGCAAATCTTTACCTAATTCCGTTTTAGGCACCCCACCGAAAACTTGGTCAAGTTCCACGGTCAAATCTGCAAGTTGCGCAGGTGCGGTTTGAGGGGTATCATCAACAATGTCATCTGCCAAACGGCAGAAAGCATAAATTATACCAAGGGCCTCTTTTTGCTCTTTGCTCAAAAAGAAAAATGCCACCCCGAAGTTTGATTTTTTATAACTATTTTGCATTTACATTAACCACCCATAAAAATTCAATATTACCGTGCATGCCTACCGTTTTAGACTGCACTAAGCCAAGGCTTTTTGCTTTATATTTTTGTGAAATGGTTTCAAAAAAATCTTGCACTTTTTTAACTGCTTTTTGGCGGTTTTCTTCCGTTTGGACTATACCGTGCGGAACTTCTTTAGGGCTAAGTTCAAATTGCGGTTTAATTAAAAAAACCACCGTTGAATTTTTTGCCATACATTTAAAAAGCGGTTCCATAATTTTTATTAAAGATATAAAAGAAACATCAACCGCCGCCACATCAAATTTGCAAGGAAACATTTCTGCCGTCATAAAACGGGCATTGGTATTGGGGCAAAAATGATAATTGTTAAAAGCCAAAACCTCACTTGCAAGTTGCCCTTTACCAACATCAACTCCGTAAACTTCTTTAGCCCCTTCAAGCAAAAAACAATGGGAAAACCCACCCGTCGCAACCCCGATATCAATGCAAAATTTATCTTTAACGTCAATTTTAAAATCTGTTAAAGCCTGTTTTAATTTTAAACCGCCGCGCGAAACATAAGGGCACGGATTTTGTTTTAAGGTTATAACATCTTCTTCTTTAATAGTTCTGTCCGCTCTTGTATCAATTTCACCGTTAACAAGCACAACACCCGCCATAATTAAAGCTTGCGCTTTGTTCCGGCTTTGGGCGAGGCCTAAAGTTACTAAGGCATTATCAAGGCGCGTTTTATTTCGTTTCATCTGCATTTACTTTATCAAAAGGTTCAAGCACTAAATTGCCTGCTTTGTTTTTTAACTCTTCCACTTTGAATTTGACTTCTTTTAATTTCCCGGAAAGTTCTTGGATTAAAAGTGAGCCTTCCTCAAAAAGTTTGGAGGCTTCGTCCAACTTTAAAGCCGGGCTTTCCAAAGAAGAAACAATTTCTTCCAAGCGGTTTAATTTTTCTTCAAAAGATTTTTCTTTTTTCATATGGTTTTTACCTCAAAAGTTGAAAGTTCGGTTTGCACTTTTAAATACTCGCCGGCAACTGATTTATCCGCGCCTTAAAACACCCTGCGGGCTTAAATTAAAAAGTGCATTTTTCAAAAGTTCCAAATTATGTTCTTTTTTGTTTATTAAATTAGTAAAATCATTAAATAATTTTTCACTCAAATCATCCAATTCTTGTTCTTTAGATTGAAAAATTACCGACGGTTCTTTAAATACTTTATTTTTTATTACAGCATTTAAACGCGTTTGTAAATTAGTGTATTTTGCGTCTAAAGAAACTGATAAAAGCTTTTTTAAATTATCCAAATGTTTTAGCATATCTTGCGCATTTTGTACTACAAGTTCGGCAGCGGCAGAGGGTGTCGGTGCACGCAAACTAGCGGCAAAATCAGTTAAAGTAAAATCAGTTTCATGCCCAACGCAAGAAATAACAGGTATTTTACTTTTAACAATAGCGCGGGCGACTTCTTCCTCATTAAAACACCATAAATCTTCAATACTTCCACCGCCGCGCCCAAGCAAAATTACATCAGGTTTGGGGTTAATTTTATTTAAATTTTTCAAGGCTTGAACGATATTTTCTTTTGCCCCATCACCTTGCACTAAAGACGGTGCTAAAATAACCTGCACATGTTTTGCACGCCGGCTTAAAACAGATAAAATATCCCTAATTGCCGCACCTGTCGGGGAAGTTATTACACCTATGACAGATGGGAATTTAGGTAAAGGTAATTTATTTTCTGCGTCAAATAAACCTTCTTCGGTTAATTTTGTTTTTAAGGCTTCAAATTTAGCATATAAATCACCGATAGTTTTTACTTCCACAGAACGTACTATTATCTGGTAGCGCCCCGTTTTTATGTAGCAGGAAATATCACCGCGCACGCAAACTTTATCGCCCTCTTTTAATTTTATCCCACGTGCATAACCTTTAAATAAAACTGCACTTATTAAAGCATCTTCGTCTTTTAAATCAAAATAAATATGGCCGCTTGCGGCGGTTTTTAAATTGGAAATTTCCCCTTCTATGCAGATATTAGCAAGAACACCTTCAAGCATTTCTTTAATTATGCCCGAAATTTCACAAACGGAAAATATTTTATTTTCGTCAAAAATAATGCTCATTTCTTCTTTAATGCCGCTTGGCGTTCCTTAATAGTTTTTTCTTTCCCCATTTCGGTAGGTTTATAAAACTTTTTTGGGTTTGGCATATATTCCTGCTTAACATAGTGGTTTGGGAAATCGTGGGCATATTTATAACCTTCGTTTTTTATACCGCTTTGTAAGTGTTTGGGAACATCACGTCGTGGGCCATTATTAACTTCTTCCAAAGCACTGTCTATTGCCAAGTAAGAGGCATTTGACTTCGGTGCACAAGCTACATAAATAGCTGCCTCGGCTAAAGGTATACGGACTTCAGGCATACCCAAAACCTCTGCGCTTTTAAAAGCCGCTTCCGCAACAACTAAAGCGGTTGGTTCGGCTAGTCCCACATCTTCCGCAGCACAAATTAAAATACGGCGTGCTATAAAACGCGGATCTTCCCCGCTTGCAAGCATACGCGCAAGCCAATAAACCGCGGCATCAGGATCTGATCCACGCATTGATTTAATGAAGGCAGAAATAATATCGTAATGCGAATCCCCCTTTTTATCATAATTTAAGTGGCGCATTTGTATACACTCTTTAGCAATTTCAAGGGTAATTTCTTTTTTACCGCCATTATAAGGGGTTGTAATTAAAGCAAGTTCGACTGCATTTAAAAAACGTCGCGCGTCCCCGTTGGCTTGGGTTATTAAATAATCTGCGGCATCAGGGGCAGTAACAAAGTTCTTTAACACCTCGGCATTTTTTAAAATCTTTGATAAATCTGCTCTTTTCAAAGGCTTAAATTCAAAAACTGAAAAGCGCGAAAGCAGGGCATTATTTATATAAAAATAAGGGTTTTCCGTTGTTAGACCGATTAGAATAATTTGACCGCTTTCCACAGAAGGCAAAAGCACATCCTGCTGTGTTTTATTAAAATGGTGTATTTCATCTAAGATAACCAAAGTGCGGGAGGAACTTTGATTTTCCTGCCTGTATTTAGCTTCAGTTAAAACCTGTTTTAATTCCGCTACACCGACAGCGGCGGCATTAAGTTCAAAAACTTTTGCTTTTGTTTGTTTGGCAATAAATCTGGCAAGCCCGGTTTTACCAACGCCCGGTGGCCCGAAGAAAACAGCGGAAGTTACTTTATCGGCTTCAATCAAACGCTTAAGCATTTTACCTTTGCCCAAAATATCTTGCTGGCCTGCGAAATCTTCCAACTTTTGTGGTGCCATTTTTGCGGCAAGAGGCATGCTTTGCTCTCTAAATTCTTTCTGTTCTTCGGTAAAAAAATCTTCCATATAACCTCATGGATTTTTTAAAAAATTCTCAAGGCGTTTTAAGGTTTCATCAAGGCGCTTTTCTTCAGCCTTTTGTCTGGTTTTTTCAAGATGCTCAATTTGATATAAACGCATTGCATAGTCTAGAGCAATATAAGCAAACAAGTGTACACTGCTTAGTAGGTTTCGCCTATTTGCTATATCTTCCATATCAGCTTCCATTTGGGCGACAATCTCCTGCAGTTCCCCGTCCGTTAAGTCTTCTAGGGGGACTTCGCTGAGTTTCATCCTTCTTACTACTACATCACGCTTTTCAAATTTCATTTGTCAATTTTAGGTGTTGCAACTTGCGATTCTATACGTATTATTTCCTTATCAATTTTTAGGTATAATCTTTTTAAGACTTGGGTGGTAACCTCTTTCCACTCCATTAAGGCATTAACTGTTTCTTGAGTACTTTTATTGACGCGGTTTTCAGATTCAAGCAATTTTATTCTGGCTGAAAGGGCAATAATTTCCTTCTCCTTCTCCTGCATACGGGCAAGAAGCTGATCAACCAAAAGTTCAAGTTTTTTATACTTGTCTCTGCTGTCCATTTTACCTCAATGTTGCGCCAAAAGTTGTTTGCAAAATCTTAAAAATACCGTCAATATATCCGCTAACTTCTTTATCGGTCAAAGTTTTACCTTGTGCGGCAAATTCAAAACGCAAAGTTAAACTCTTTTTGCCTTCGGGTAAATTTTTACCTTCGTATAAATCAATTAAACTGATTTTTGCCGGTGTATCTTTTAAAGCATTTAAAATATCTGCATATTGGGTGTTTTCATTTATGATGAAAGATAAATCACGCCACGCACTTGGCAAACTGGGAACAACAGCTGCCTTTTTAAATTCAGCGGCGGAAAATTGTTTTTCTAAATTCTTGACACTAAATTCAAAAGCATAGACCGGTTGTTTTAAATCGTATTCCTTTAAAGTTAATGGGTGGAGTTCCCCTAAATAACCTATAACCTTTTTGTCAACAATTATTTCCATGCAAATTTTTGGGTGCACATACTTTGGAGCTTGTTTGGCAGGTCGCAAAGTATAAGTAAAATCACTCAAAAGATTGGTAATAACACCTTTTAAGCCATAAAAACCAACTTGGCATTGAGGGCTTAAAAAGAATTTTTCCCTGGGTGTTTTACCCGTCATAACACCTGCTAAAGTAAAACCTTCGGCAGGATAACCTTTTTGTAAGGAAAAAGTTTTATCATATTCAAACAAGCATAAATCAATGTTTGAAAATCTTTGGTTATATTCCAAATTTTTAAGCAAACTTGCAAGTAAAGACGGGCGCAAATACTCAAGGCCTTCAGCTAAAGGATTAGCAATTTCAGGAACTTGCGCGGTGCTATAACCAAAATTTTCTACATCTTTTTTAGAGGTAAGGGCAATATTTTTGCACTCAAAAAACCCAAGGCCAACCAATTTTTGTGCAAACTTTTCGCCGATATCAATAGTTTTTGGGTGTTCCGCAAAATACAAAGTTGCATGTGTTGATGTTATTTGCGGGGCCAAATTTTCAAGCCCATAGTAACGGGCAAGTTCTTCAGCAATATCCCAGCGGTGCTTTAAATCACGCCTATAAGAATTGGCTTTGAAAACCCATTTATCACTAATTGTTAAAGTTCCCAAACTACGCAAAATTTGTTCAGCTTTTTCTTGCGGAATTTGCATACCCAAAATATCTTCAATTTGTTTTAAAGTAAAAGTTACTTCCGGCGTTTCAATTTTTTGCGGGTAAACGTCATTTATTTCGCTTGGCATGCCACCGCAAATTTCAAGTATCAAAGCAGTTGCGGCTTGCATGGCAAGGGCAGGCCCGTTAATATCAAGCCCGCGTTCAAACCTTTGGGAAGATTCTGAACTTAACCCCAATTTTTTTGAAGTTTTATTTATGCAAACCTGGTTAAAATTTGCTGCTTCAAGGAAAATATCTTTTGTGGTGTCTAAAATACTATCATGCTTGCCACCCAAAATACCTGCAAGGCACAAAGGCTTTTTATCATCACAAATAACGAGCATTTGCGGGGTTAAAGTGCGCTCAATATCGTCAAGGCCCAAAAACTTTTCCCCTTCCGTGGCAAAACGGACATTTATTTTACCTCCTTCAATATGGCTTAAATCAAAAGCATGCAAAGGCTGCCCGAGTTCAAACATAACATAATTTGTAATATCAACCAGAGCATTTTTTGGGTTTACACCAAGGGCAAGTAATCTGTCTTGCAACCATTGTGGGGAAGGAACATTTTTGACATTTTTAATAATGCGCCCCATATATCTTTGGCAGCCGTCAGGGCCGCAAGGTAAATTGATTTCCAAACTTTTGCCTTCGCTGTTAACTGCTTTATAAGTTTTGTTTTTAAGCGGCAAATTAAGCAAGGTGGAAAGTTCGCGAGCAATACCTAAAACACTCATTAAATCGGGGCGGTTAGGAGTAAGTTCAAGGTCAAAAATATAATCAGCCTCACCTCCGTAAAGTTGCTTAATATCAGTACCGATTTGAACGGAATTATCCAAAATCAAAATACCTTTTTGGCGCGTACTTGCAAGGCCAAGTTCATCGGCAGAACAAAGCATGCCTTCAGAAGTTACACCGCGAATAACTGCCGGCTTTAAAACAATTTGCCCAAGGCGCGCACCCACTTTAGCAAGCGGAACAATTTGGCCGACTGCTATATTTTGCGCACCGCAAACAACGCGTTGCGGGCCGTCTTTAGTGGTTAAATCTACCAAATGCAAGTGGTCTGAATTAGGGTGATTTTCAATACGCTCAATTTTAGCAGCATATACACCGTCAAAATCAGCACCGGTTTTTTTAAGGTCCGCCACTTCCATACCTAAGGAAGTAAAATGTTTTGTTAACTCCTCAGGAGTTAGATTAATGTCAATAAAATCTTTAAGCCAAGAATATAAAAGTTTCATTTAAAATTGCTCCAAAATTCTAATATCGTTCTCGTAAAAAGCGCGGATGTCTTTGATATTTAAACTAAACATAGCAAGGCGCTCGACACCCATACCGAAGGCATAACCGCTGTAAACTTCAGGGTCAATACCGCAGTTTTTTAAGACGTTAGGATGCACAACACCGGCCCCTAGCATTTCCTTCCAACCGCTGCCGCGGCAGACGGGGCAGTTCGCATCCTTGCCTTCACAAAACACACATTTAACGTCAACTTCCACACTTGGTTCTGTAAACGGGAAGAAAGAGGAGCGGAAACGCACTTCAGCTTTTTGCCCGAACAAACCGCGCATAAAAACAGTTAAATCGCGCTTTAAATCAGCAAGCGAAACATTTTTATCCACATATAAACCTTCAATTTGGTTAAAGACAGGGTAATGGGTAGCGTCAATAGCATCTTTCCTAAACACTCTGCCGGGTGCCATAATACGAATTGGCGGTTTTTGTTTTTGCATGGTGCGGATTTGCACACCGGATGTATGTGTTCTTAAAACAAAATCTTTGCGGGTAGTATTTTTAATAAAAAATGTATCTTGCATATCGCGTGCAGGGTGATTTTTAGGGATGTTTAGGGCATCAAAATTATGCAATTCATCCTCTATAAGAGGGCCCTCCGCCCATACAAAGCCGAGGCGTGATAAAATGTCTGTCATCCTCTTTTGCGCTATAGCCAGGGGGTGCCTTTTGCCTTGATTAAAGGGGAAAGCAGGCAAAGTTAAATCAATTTGAGTTTTATTTAAATTTTCATTGATTTCCTTTAAAGAAAGTTCGGCAAGTTTTGTCTCAAAAGCAGCGGTTAAAGATTGTTTTAACGCATTGCTTTTGGGGCCGAATAACTTTTTTTCGTCTAAAGAAAGGTCCTTTAAATTTTTAAGGAGTTCCGTTAAAGCGCCCTTTCTACCAAGGGCGGAAATTTGCAAATCTTGCAATTCTTTTGTATTTTGGCAAGCTTGCAATTTTGAATTTATTGATGTTTCAATTTCTGAAAGTTT
>CADAFA010000050.1 GCA_902787065.1 uncultured Elusimicrobium sp. | reverse complement strand
TAGGAGGATGTATGAACAAAATAAAAAACACTATCAAAGGTTTTACACTTTTGGAGTTATTAGTTGTAGTTTTAATTATCGGCATACTTGCCGCTATTGCCTTGCCGCAATATAGACTTGTGGTAGATAAAGCACAATTTTCCAATTATCAAAATCTTGTAAAACAAATAGAAACTGCTTTTGAAGCTTATTATTTAGTATATAGTGAGTATCCTGATAGTTTTGATAAGATTGATATAAATTTCGATTCTTCTTTTGAATATACAACTCCTACTGAAACAGAAAACTGTGTAATTTTTCACGACGGCTATTGTTGTATTGGCACATATGTGGAGGATTTCCAAGGCAATAATATTTTTTGTGGAAAAAACGATTATTCTTTTGCTTATGCTTGGTATCATGGTTTCAGAGCCTGTTTTTCGGCTCACGGAAATTCCAGGGCAAAGCGTTTATGTGAAAGTTACAAAGGTGATTTCTACCATCTGTTAAATCTTATAACGCCTTATGGTCACACATACAATAATGAAGAACATTACGATTGCTACAAACTAAAATAAATATCACCCGGTATATCTGCGGGGAATTTTTACAATTAAAAAAACCGGGGTGAATTTTACTACGACTTTGCCACCCTTCAAGCATTTAGAGCAAACATAAGCTGTTTGGGTTTTGCCGTCTAAAACAATTTTTTGTTTATGCAAATTGGGCTTAAAAGTCCTGTTTGTTTTCAAATGGCTGTGGCTGACGCTTTTACCTGTTGTTGATTTTTTACCGCAAATTTCACATTTATAAGACATAATTTCCACCTAACATTAATTTTCTATATTGTACAAAACTTTGAGCATTTAAGCAAATTTACTTTTGAAAATGCGCCAACATTTGCGTATATATTCAATCATATCCTGGAAGTATTTTTGTACTTTATTTGGCTCTTTCCCCTTGGCAATTTGAGGGGTAATTTTGGCATCACTCATCATCTGTAAAAGGTAATTTGAAGGCAATGCAAAATTAATATTTTGAACATTTTGTTCTTCTAAACTTGAAACGGCAATTCCCACCACTTGCCCCGCTTCATTAAAAACCGGGCTGCCGCTGCTTGAAGGGGAAATAGGCGCACTAATTTGAAACATAGTTACATTCCCTATATTCCTAAGTTGCGAAACAAGCCCGTTTGTTATAGTATTTTGAAGCCTTTTCGGGCTACCGATAACAGCAATTTGTTGCCCGGCTTGCACCGTATTTGAATTTTTAAAAGTAACACTTGGCAAATAATTAACTGAAACCTGCAAAATGGCCAAATCAATTCGCGTGTTCTTGGATAGCAATACAATTTTTGCCTCTTCGGAAATTGCACCATTACTAAAAGTTAAATTAATTAATTTTGCTTTATCTAAAGCATGCGCAGCGGTTGCGATATAACCTTGCGGGGAAATAACAAAACCGGTTGCACTTGAGGTCTTCCCGTCAGCCCTTAAAACATTTACCGTAACAACTGTATTTTGATTTAATTTTGAAATTTCTTCTAAAGATAAAGCACAAGCGGGCATAACACCGCAGAAAAGGGAGATAAAAGAAATTAAAAATAATCTTTTAATCATAAGCAGAAAGCCGAGGATGGGACTCGAACCCACAACCTACGGTTTACAAAACCGTTGCTCAACCATTGAGCTACCTCGGCAAATACTGTATAGATAAATTATAACAATTTTTTAGTACCTGTGCAATAAAGTATTTTTTGTTTTCTTTTTTGCGGTGATATTGTATAATTTATCTATGCAAACTGCTTTTAATTTTTTCGGGCTCTTGGCGAAACTTCCGAAGATAATAGTTTTTATCGTTATACTCTATATTTTGGTAAAAGTTATAAGAGCTTTTGTGCGTGATTGCTTTTCTTATAGCGAAGAACCTTTTTGGAAAAATGTATATAATTTTTTCGATCCGTATCATCAAAGTATTTTCTCTTATCAATATAGGTGGTTTTCTTTTTTAATAATTATCGGGCTTACTTATTTGTTGTATAAAATTTATATTCCGCCGGAAATGGCTTCTTATGAAAAGGGTATGTATGCGGCTTCAAGCATTTTAAATAATCCTATAACTTATTTTTTAAATTATATCGTGCATGAAAATTTAGGCCATAATATGTTTTGTACCTTCGGGCAAAATTGGTTTTGTTATTTTTCCGGAAATTTTATAGAAACTTTAGTTCCTTGCATAATTTATTTATTTTCTTTACAATTGCGTGGCGGTTTGTTTTTCAGTCCTGCTTTGCTTTTTTGGATTTCCACCACTTTTTATGAGGCCGGTATTTATGCAAGTGATGCGGCAGCAAGTAAACTTGCTTTAACAATGTCTGATATGGTAAGTGAGGCCGTTGCCGGAACAGTTAAAGGTGATTGGTATTACACTTTAACGCATTTCCATATTTTAGAAAAGGCAGAAACCGTTGGCCTTACTTTAGAAATTATCGCCTGCATAATATTTGCTTTAGCAATATACAGCGCTATTGAATATTTTAGGCGTTTAGCCAGGAATGATATGTCGGCAGAGGATATGTAAAAGTATAAGGAGATATTATGAATAAAAAATCTGTTTCAGAACTTTTAGGGGTTTCTTTTTCAACCTTTAAAGAATCTTTTTGGGGAATAGCAGCAACATATATTTTTGCACTTATATTGATAGTTATTGCCACAATTATTCTACCTAAATCCTTAATGGCAAATTTACAACAAAAAGGGGTTTCAGCCGATAAAATAATTTTTACTACTATAAATTATATTTTTTCAACAGTATTTATGGTTTGGCAAACTATAATTATTAAGAATAATATCTCTTCTGGGAAAAATAATTTATTGGAAGCCTTACAAGAATCTTTACCAAAAGCAGTAAAGTTACTTATGATTATGTTCCTTATAGGTCTAATTGTTATCCCGACCTTGATACTCCTTTCTAAAATACAAATTTGTGCTGTAATACTACCCTTTGTTGCAATACCTGCTTTATTAGCTATTTTACCTTTTCTAACAATGCTTATGTTGGGTATAATTTTAAGAGATGGGGATTTAAAAGAAATTGTTATAAGTTCTGCAGGAATGGGGGTGAATTATTATTTCCCGATTTTAGGACGTATCGTTGTTATTATATTATTAAACATGGCTATTTCACTCGCTTCAATAATACCACTCTTTATGTTTGGTGTTCTGGGGGCACTTCTACTTGGCCCCCTTTTATTATTTTTAGGGCTAATTTATTTTATTATATACATTGCTATTTATACCTTTTCCAATTGTTATTTCGTTGAAATGTATATAGATTTTGCTAGTGAAGAAAAACCCCTAGATATTGAAGAAGAATTATTAACAGACCTCCCCGCAGACACTATAAATTCACAGCAGCCCCAACAGGTACAACAAATAATTTCAAACCAAATACCGGAAGGTATGCGCCCATTAGGTGAAGATTATAAAAATAACGATCAACAATAACAGCAATTAAAATACTTGCAAAAGTGTTTAAAAATTTGTTTACTTATTGTACCGGGGGCTATCACCGGCAGGGGGGTGTAATTATGGGTTGCGGATGCGGAAATAAACCAAAAAAATAATTTAGCAATTGCTAAAACACCTCGCTCTTGCGAGGTGTTTTTTTATTATCAAAAATAAAATATCTATTTAGTATTTGCAAATTGCTGGGCGGATATAAAATCTTCTTTTAGCAATTTTATCACCGTTTCGCAGGCCTTGTTTACGGCGGAATTTAAAAGTTCTTCCTGCGTATTTGGGAATTTACCCAAAACATAATTTTTTGCGTCAACAAATTCCGGACGCGGGCCAATGCCTAAACGAAGGCGCAGGCAATTATCACTGCCTAGTAAATTAATAATATTTTCAAGCCCTTTTTGCCCGCCGCTTGAACCTTTTTGGCGCAAACGCAAAGTACCGAGTTCCAAACTTAAATCATCACAAATAACTAAAATATTTTGCGGCGGTATTTTGTAAAAATTTGCCGCAGCAACAACTGCCTGCCCGGAAAGATTCATATAAGTTTGCGGTTTTAATAAAAGCACACTTTGACCATATAAATTTACTTTTGCGGTATAGGCTTTAAACGGGCGGTTTTCTTCAAAAGAAAAACCTTCCGTGCTTGATAATTTATCAAGAACCATGAAACCTACATTGTGGCGTGTTTTTTGATATTCTTGCCCAGGATTACCAAGGCCGGTAATAAGGAACACTTAGTTGTCACCCATTATTGTTTTTACTTTTTGAAGTAACACGGAAGTCCTAAAGGGTTTATAACAAAAATCTTTTACAATTGGGTTACCAGCAAACATTTGCCCGGCTTGTTCTAAAGCAGAGGTCACCATAACAGGGGTACCGAAAAGATCTTCATCTTTTGCCATTTCTTCCACGATGGCGCGCCCGTCAAGGCCTGGGAGCATAAGGTCCAAAATAACCAAATGCGGGCGAACTTTCTTAATTAAAGGTATGGCATTCCTGCCATTGTCACAGGCGTGCACTTCATAACCGGCACGAACCAAAATTAAATTTAAGAGCTGAAGGATATCCCTTTCATCTTCTACTATAACTATTTTTTTCTTCATTTCTTCCATAAATACCCCGTAAATATACTATAATTAATTATATTATACTTTTTAATGGGGATTTATGCAAAGCACTTCCTTTCAAGCGAAAATTTGGCAAAAACTTATTAAGTTTGATAAAGAAAATAAATTTTTTAAAACCAAACAAAATATCTTAATTGCTCTTTCTGGCGGGGCAGATTCCGTTGCCTTGTTACATTTCGCTTGCGCACTTGCAAAAAAAATGCAATTCAAAGTTTTTGCCTGCCATGTAAACCACAATTTGCGCCCTACGGCAAAACGTGATGAAAATTTAGTAATAAATTTATGTAAAGAATTAGATATTCCTTTATTTGTTAAGAAAGTTGCCGTAAAAACTTTAGCCAAAAAAGAAAAATTGAGTTTGGAGCATGCCGCAAGAAAATTACGTTACAAAGCCCTTGAAGAAGCTTGTAAAAAATTTAATTGTAAAGTGCTTGCTTTTGCCCATCATGCCGATGATAATGTAGAAACATTTTTATTAAACTTACTTCGCGGTACTCAATTAAAAGGCCTTGGCGGGATACCGATATCGCGCCCGTTTGGGGAGTTTAAAATTATCAGGCCTTTTTTATGTTTAAGCAAGCAAGAAATTTTAGAATATGCCAAACAACATAATTTGCCTTTTGAAAATGATGAAACAAATTTTGATGATATTTACACGCGCAATTTTATTCGTTTAAATTTACTGCCGATGCTTGAAAAAAAGCAACCTAAAATCCGCCAACATATTTTGAACTTATGCAAGCAAGTTCAAGATATTTTTAAAGAGAAATAAAAAATAATAATCTATAATTTGGTATAATAAAATTGTTGGGATTTCCCAACATAAAATTTGATCTGTTTTTTGGAATCTGTGTTTAACACAGAAGGGCTTTTGGAAACAAAAGCGCCTTTACCCATCCAAAATAAACAGTCGTATCTTTGAACATACGAGTACCCGACGGGGGAAAGTATGTTTAATTCTGTCGCCTTTTAGGCGACAGATACGGCTGTCATGTTTGGTCTTGGGTAAAGGCACCGAATATGGCAGCCGTTTTTTATTGGCTGATTTGAAGAAGATTTCCTATAATTCCTCTCCCCTTCCTAAGGCGGAGAGGTTAGGAGTGGGGTTATTGAATAAGGTTTACTTTATTTTGCAACCCCACCCCCAGCCCCTCCGCCTTTGCAAGCAAAGGGGCGGGGAGAAAGAGGAGCATTACCTTCCCTTTCTCATTGAGAGGTGAGGGAAATAAAGATTTTGTTGAAAAACAAAAAAGGAGAAATTATGAAAAAAGAAAACGCAGTAAACAAAAAATTCACTAAAGGTTTTACTTTGCTTGAATTGCTGGTAGTTGTTTTAATTATTGGGGTACTTGCCGCGATTGCTTTGCCGCAATATAAACTTGCAGTAGGTAAAACGAAATTTTCAACGTTAAAAAATATTACAAGAAGTGTTTGGGACTCCGCACAACGTTATTATATGGTAAATAATTCTTACCCAAAAGCAACTTCCGGTCTGGATATCGGTTTAGATATTAAGGAAGAAAATTATACAAATAACAAATATTTACAATTTACTACAAGTGATGGAATTCAATGTACTGTTTGGAACAAAAATCCAAATAATTTTGCCGCTTGCGGCAGAAAAATTTTTGGCAAACAAATACGGTTTTATATAAAATCAAATGGAAGTCCTGAATCTTGTGTAGCATTTATTCTTGATGAAAACCATATTACCAATAAAATATGCAGGAATGAGACACACAGAAATACCGCTAACTACTGTGAGGATACCGGTTATTGTAGTTATCATTATTAAAATTTTTTGCCTATATATTGAGTTAAATTACCTATTAAACTTTTTCTTTAGGGCTTTGTCTATCAGAGGCGGAACACTATTTTTTAATTCCCCGCCAAAACTGTAAACTTCTTTAACTACCGAAGAACTCAAATAAGTGTTCTTTTCACTCGGCATAAAAAAGATTGTTTCCATTTTGGAATTAAGTTTCTTGTTTATGCTGGCTAAAGAAAATTCATATTCCAAATCAGTAACCGCACGAAGGCCACGCACACAAGCAGCGGCTTTTGTTTTTGCCATATAATCGGCAAGAAGGCCGTCAAAAGAATCAACTTTTACATTTTTAAATTTTTTGGTTAGCTGCAAAATTTGCGCTTTCCTTTCCGCAACGGTAAACAAAGAATTTTTTGCACTGTTATTTAAAATTGCGACGATAACTATGTCAAATAAAGCGGCGGCCCTTTCAATAATATCAAGGTGGCCGTTGGTTATAGGGTCAAAAGAACCGGGGTATACTGCAAGTTTTTTCATAACAGCGTGTCTCCTTTCTCTGCCCCGCAGGGACAGGTTCCGTGGCTTCACAACTTATCTGGAAGTGCATATGACTGCACGTATGATATTCGAAGCACAGTACTGCAGATCTGCCAGGGTGATGCAGAAACCGTCCGTCTCCCTGCCGGTCTGCACGGCTTCTTCGATATCATCCACGTTT
>CADAFA010000049.1 GCA_902787065.1 uncultured Elusimicrobium sp. | reverse complement strand
ACACCGCAAACTACGGAAACTTTATCATTTTCAGCAGAACATTTTAAAGCAATATTTGCAGAAGTACCGCCGAAACTATCCACTAAAATCAGGGTACCTTCTTTGCTAAAATAACTTTTTATTTTAGCTTCAAGTTCCTCCAAATTCACTTTACCGGTAACGCTAAAAGCAGTAATATTTTGCCTTACACAGCAACAAATTACCGAGGCGGTATCAAGCAAACATTCCCCCAAACTACCGTGGGCAACCAAAATCAGTTTTACCATACTTCCTTCTTTACAATATCAATATCCCGATGTGTTTCACTACAGTCAAAACCGCGTTTTTGCAAAGCCAAAGCGAGGTGATGGGCCATAAAAACACTTCGGTGTTTCCCGCCACTGCAACCAACGGAAATATTTAAATAAGATTTACCTTCTTTAATGTATTTGGGCAATAAATAGATAATCATATCGGTAAATTTTTTAATAAAAGTTTTTGTATAAGGTGATTTTAAAATATAATTTTGAACTTCTTTATCAAGGCCGTTTTTTTCCCTAAGAGCAGGAACATAATACGGGTTTTTTAGGAAACGAACATCCATTACCAAATCAGACTCCAAAGGTATACCGTTTTTGTAACCGAAAGAGATAACTGAAATTAACATTTCCTGGGACTTCTTAACTTTTAGAAATTTACCGATTTCTTCTTTAAGTTCACCTAACGTTGTGGAGGAAGTATTTATAATTTCATCTGCGGCAATTCTTAAGGGTTGTATAAAAAGTTTCTCTTTTTTTATTGCGGTTGCCAATTCTTCTTCAAGAGGATGGCGGTGTTTTGTTTCAGAAAACCGTCTAAGCAAAACAGAAGTTGAGGCCTCTAAAAAAATCAGTTTAGTATCAAAACCTTTTGCTTTTATTTTATCCAAGGCGTCAGGCAAACTGTGCAAATTATTGCCTTCCCTAATATCAATACCCAGGGCAATTTTAGTTAAATTCGGGTTGGCATTTACATATTTAATAAAATCTTTGAGCAAAGCAAAGGGCAAATTATCAACGCAATAGAAACCAAAATCGCCTAAAATTTTTAAAGCTTGAGTTCTGCCTGCACCGGAAAGGCCGGTAATAATAAAAAACTTTTTATTTTCCATTCTTTTCACCTTTACCGTCTTTCATTTGTTTAAGAAGTTTTTTACTAAACTCTTTTGCGGAGCTTACCCCTTGGGATTTCAACCTTTGGTTTAAAGCTGCGACTTCAATTAAAACAGCCAAGTTCCTACCCGGAGTTACAGGAATGGTAAGAGAATTAATTTCAACACCCAAAATTGTTGTTTTTTGCTGTTCTATGCCAAGGCGGTCTATTTCCCCCGTAGGAGCAATTAAATTAATTTCCATTTCTATGGGGGAGGATTCTGTTGTGGAAGCTACCCCAAATAAAAGTTCCACATCAATAATGCCAAGGCCGCGTACTTCCATATAATGCTGGAGCATCGGAGGGCAAGAACCCACCAAATGCCCGCCGCGCATCTTTTGAACTTCGACGACATCGTCCGCAACCAAGATATGCCCGCGTTTTATAAGCTCAAGGGCGCACTCGCTTTTACCTATACCGGCATCCCCGCGAATCAATACCCCAAGCCCGGAAACTTTAACAAGCACACCATGTATATGGGTACGGGGCGAAGTCATTTCATCTAAGTAAGCAATAAGTTCGGAAATAAATATCGCCGTATCCATGCTGGTAGTTAAAAGAGGAACTTTTTCATCAAGGCAGGCCTGTTTAATAGCCGGCAAAACCTTCATACCTGCTGTGACAATAACACAAGGTACTTTATCTGCCCTGAGCATTTTTTTGAAATTTGCTTTTAACTTGTTGTACGGGAGTTTTGCACAAAAGGCATATTCCCCGCGCCCGATTATTTGAATTAATTCACCGCGGAAATTCTCAAGATGCCCGTCCATAGCAAGGCCGGGGCGGTTAACACTTGCTTTTGAAATTTCGCGTTTAGTATATTTTTGGCCGAGTAAGAGCTCAAGGTCTAATTCCTTGCTTTGATCTTCAAGTAATTGGGCAACTGTGATAGTGCGTTCAAACTCGGCCATAAAAATTCCTTATTTTACTTAGTTTATTTTGCTTTGATAGGTTGAATTAAACCGTAAGAACCGTCTAAACGTTTGAAGATTAAATTAATTTGTTTAGTATCTTCGTCTAAAAACATCCAGAAGGTGTAGCCGAGCTTTTCCATTTCAAGGGCGGCATCTTCCGCACTCATGGGGCTAACTTCAACTTGTTTTATGACTGAAAATCTAACTTCATTTTGCGGGTTAAGCATAGCACTGTAATAGGCGGATAAATCTTCCCTAGGTGCAGTATTTGAAGTACGTTTTGATTGGGTTTTACCTTTTGCCTTTCTGATTTGTGCTTCAATTTTTAAAATTGCAGCGTCAATTGCTTTATAAAGATTTTCTTCAATGGCTCTGGCGGTAAATTTCTTTTTAGCGGCGTGCAAAGTCATTTCTGCTTTTTGATTGATTTTTTTGTCTACGCTGATAACAAGTTCTACCCAAGCGCCATCGTCAAAAAATTTTTCAAATTTATTGATTTTTGTTTGGCTGTAAGTTTTGATTGCTTCAGTTAATTTAATGTTTTTTGCTGTGATTTTGAGTTTCATAGTTACTCCTCCTGTAACTTTATATATTTAATTAAAGCATTTTATATTAAAGTCGTCAATAGTATTTTGATTCCTTTGCATAAAATCTAAAAATTTGCTAACATCATTTTGGGAGTGCCGCCTAAAACTAGGTTGGCACTCGTTTTTTTACAATGTTTTTCTACAACACTCTGCAAAGTTGCCCGCCGTAAAAAGCCAAAAATAAATGAATATACTTCAAAAAATACTAAAAAATATCAAAACAAAAACTGCCCCCGCAATTATGCAATTTGCACCGAACTTGATACAAGGGCAGAGTTTGCCGAACCCCTCAAGCCATAATTACAGCCCATACGTGGATAGTTATGGCTCAAAAGCCTGGGTTTATGCCTGCGTAAATGCGATTGCGGAAACTGTTTCCTCCGCAGACTTTGTATTAAAAAATAAGCAAGGCGAAATTATACAAAGCCACCCGGCACTTGACCTTATGTACCGCCCAAATAAATTTATGAGCGGCCGCACTTTGCGCCAATGGATTATCGCAAGTTTGGAACTGACAGGGAATGCCTATATTTTAAAAGATTCGCAACTGCCCGACGGTACGCCTACGGAAATGTTCCCTCTCCTTTCACAACTTGTGGAAATTATACCGGGCAAAAAATCTTCGGAACCTGTGGAAGGTTACAAATACCGCGCAGGCTCACAAACGGCCTATTATAAAGCCAGTGATGTTATACACTTTAAATATTTTAATCCGTTTGACTTTTTTTACGGCCTTTCCCCGATAGCCGCGGCGCGTGCAAGTTTAGATACACTTGAAAAGGCAGAAACTTATAACCGTGCATTTTTTGAACATGCAGGCGCACTTTCCGGCCTTTTATATACTGACGGAAAACTTGACCCGGCAACGCGCTCGCGCATAATTAACAGTTGGAATGAGAAATATCAGGGTGCAAAAAAAGCGCATAAAGTTGCTTTACTTGAAGGCGGTTTAAAATGGCAAAATATCACCTTAAGCCAAAAGGATATGGACTTTATTGAAGCGATGAAAATGAGCCGCGAAACTATACTCTCCATTTTCCATGTTCCGCCGGCTTTAGTCGGGCTTTTTGAACAGGCGCAGCAGTTTAACACCAAAGAACAGCAGCGCATTTTCTGGCAACTTTGCATTTTACCAAAACAAAGTTTAATGCTTGAAACACTTACGGAATTTTTACTTCCGCATTTTGACAAAACACAAACAATGTATTTTGATAAAGATATTTCCCAAGTTGCCTGTTTAAAAGAGGAAGAATTAGAACGCGCCCAAACAGCAAAAATTTATTATGAAATGGGCTATTCACCCTCTGAAATTGCACAGGCACTTGGTTTGCCTTTTAGTATAAAAAAGAATAATAGGAGCAAAAAATGAAACACAAAATTTGCGGAACTTTAAAAGCACCGGCATTAAAAATTTTACCTTTGCAAGAAGCAAGCGTTAAGCAGGAAAACGGTCTTGTTTACATTGAAGGTTATGCCAATACAAAAAATTTAGCGGACAGATACGGCGATATTCCCACCGTATTAAAATCAAAAAGAAACTTTGTTTATGAGTTAACGGAATTTAAAAAGAATCCTGTCTTGTTGATTGACCATGTAAACCAACTTGACCATTTGGCAGGCTCTGTAACCGAGATTTTTGAGGACGAAAAGGGCTTATATTTTAAGGCCTTATTTTCAGCCTCAAACCACCCGACAATTGCCCATGCGCGCCAACTTTATAAAGAGGGCCATGCAAAAGGTATCAGCATTGCAGGGCGCTTTCATTATGAAGTGGCAAGCAACCCAAGTTTGCTGACTTTAGCGGAAATTTATGAGATTAGTTTAGTTGCAATTCCTGCCGATCCGCGCAGTTTGGCAGCCCCCGCCAAAACCGAAGAAGACGAAGAAGAACAAGAGCGCAAGAAACAGGAAAAATCAAACCGCCAAAAACTTGAAAAAGAAATAAATGCCTGGCTAAAAGAATTGAGGAAATAAAACAAAAACTTACCCTACCCCCTTTACGGGTAAAATTACTCATTGCAAACAAGGGGGTAGGGCGTAAAAGGAAAAGCACCTTAATATGTAAATATTCCGCACACATAAATAATGTGTGGGATATTAACACGTAAAATAAAGTCAACTTAAACTACTTCAAGTAAAGCAAAATGCAAATAGCAACTTTCCGGGAAACCAAGCAAAACAGGGTGGTCTTTTGCTTGCGTGCGAAGTTCCTTTAAAATAACTTTTTTGCCGGCAGCAGCGGCAGCATCTTTTAAAATACTTACAAAAATTTCCCTTGAAATATGGTGCGAACAGGTGGAACTTGCAAGTAAACCGCCTTGCTCTAATCCCTCAAAAGCCATACGGTTAAGTTTTGTATACAACTTTATTGCTTGCGGCAAAGCCTTCCTGTTTTTAACAAAAGCAGGCGGGTCAAGCAAAATCATATTCGGCTTTGTGGGTAAGTCATTTGCACGGAAAGCGGAAAGCAAACGCTCGGCATCATCACGGCGGTATTCGCAAATATTTTCAACTTTATTTAAGGCCGCATTTTTGTTTGCAAGCTCAACTGCGGCGGCAGAACTGTCACAACCCCAAACAGCCTGAGCACCGTTTAAAGCGGCATTAATACCGAAAGAACCGCTGTAAGAATAAAGGTCCAAGACAATTCTGTCTTTAAAATAAGGTTTTAAAAGGGCGCGGTTATCGCGTTGGTCAAAATAAAAACCTGTTTTTTGGCCTGCTTTTAAAGAAACTAAATATTTGACCTTATTTTCCTCAATTTCAATTTCTTCAGGTATTTCGCCAATGGTTTCCGGTGTTTGGGTTAAGCCTTCAAGGGCACGGAAAGTACTTTCGTTTTTAAACAAAATACCTTTCGGCTTAAAAAGTTTTTTGCAGGCTTGCAAAACATCTTCTTTTAAAAGTTCCATGCCGGCGGAGTGTATATCTATTGCCAAATAATCGCCGTAGCGGTCAATAATAAGGCCCGGTAAACCATCGGACTCCCCATAACACATGCGCCCGAATTTCCTGAGGCCCAACTCTTTGCGGTAAGAATAAGCATTATCCAAAAACTCAAAAATAAAATTTTTGCTTAGTTCCGCGTCGCCCTTAACAATCAAGCGGCCGGAAATTAAACTGTGCGGGTTAAAAAAACCTGTTCCCAAAACCTCGCCGCGCGCAGATTCAAAACGCACGATATTACCTGCTCTTATAGAGGTATCAACCTTTTCAAGTTCATTTGAAAATATCCAATAATGACCATTTTTAATACGGTGCTCTTCTTTTTGTTTTAATTTTAGGGTTAACATTTATTTCTCCTTATTTGTAAACGGCATTTTTTGTTTGCACATGGGGCAAGTTTCCGGCTCATATAAATCAAGCGGATAAGTTAAAAGTGCACGAAGCGGCACATTTTCAAAAGCAAGATTTAAACCGTTAGAGCGGTCCACCAAAACCGCAACACCTATAACAGTAGCATGGTAGCGTTGCAAAATTTGAAGGGTTTGATTAATTTTGCGCCCCGTCATAAAAACATTGTCTACAATTAAAACTTTCTCCCCTTCCTGTATTTTAAGGGTTTCTTTTAATTCTATTTTACCCTCCTTAAATTTTGCCCCCATAACGCGGGCGCCCATGGCAACGGCAACTTGCGCGGCAAGCAGTAAACTTTCCTGTGAGGAGGCAAACACAATATCCGGTTTCTTGGTAAATAAACCCGCCACCCCTGCACCAAGCTTTGCAGCTAAACTGGGGTATTGCAATAGTATATCGGTATCAATATAAATTTGCGAATGCTTACCGTTTGGTAAATTGAAATGCCCTGTTATAAGAGCCTTATTTTCTTC
>CADAFA010000048.1 GCA_902787065.1 uncultured Elusimicrobium sp. | reverse complement strand
CTACATGGGGTGGTATCTCGTTAAATTGCTTACGGGAAATAAAGCCCTCTTTTTCCAAGTCGTTATCCCGTGCGGCCTTAACCAGAGCAGGACTATTTTTCAACCTAGTAGCAATAGGTCTTTGAGCATCCGGTTGGATGTTCGGTTTATTCGCAGGTGAAGATGCTTGAGATTTTGCTTGCGCCATGCTTACAGCCACACAAAGCACAAATAAAAGGGTGGTAATTTTTCGCATATTTTATCTCCTTGTAATAAAATATTTCCTAAAAGTATTGTAGCATATTATGGGTATGTGAAAGACAATAAAATTATAGTGCCCAAAAGTTATACATGTGGACACTATATCAATAAAAAACACCCTCTACTTTTTTGTAAAGGGTGTTTTTCTTTGATAAATATTTGTTAAATACTTACTAAAACTTATTGTTCTCTATTCCGTATTGCATTGTCGCCATACCTGCATCTACAAGGCCTTTTAAGAAGGTTTTGCCTAAACTGTCGCCGTCATTAGCGGCTTGCGCCCGTTCTGCTTCTTTACGGGCAAAGTATTTTTCAATATCGGCTTCATCCTCTTTGGTAAGTTTTGCACCGTATTGCTGTAATAAATTTGCAAGTTGTTCATTGCGATCCTTTTTAGCATACATTAACGGGGTTGAACCGTAAGCATTGCGAATATTTGGGTCTGCGCCTGCTTCTAATAATAAAATAATTTTTCTTTCCCAACGCGGACCCCAAAGAATATTTTCATATAACGGTGTTCTGCCGAATATATTACGGGCATTTATATCTGCCCCTTTTTTAAGTAAGAAGGCAAAATTATCAGCACCTTCATTATTTTTTTCTACGAAAACATTATGCAATGCGGTATTACCCATACCGTCAACAGCATT
The DNA here is from genome assembly GCA_902787065.1 of uncultured Elusimicrobium sp. Classification (GTDB taxonomy): domain Bacteria; phylum Elusimicrobiota; class Elusimicrobia; order Elusimicrobiales; family Elusimicrobiaceae; genus Proelusimicrobium. Next base: position 5,761 of record CADAFA010000048.1, on the reverse strand, counting down.
GATGTCAGCACCGGCATCTAAAAGTATTTGCCCTATTTCCGGCTCTCCGGACACACACATTAAAGGAGTTGTACCATATGCAGGTTTATCACTATTTTTATAACTTGCTTCATAGTTTGCTCCTACGTCACAAGTGGCCTCGGGGCTTACACCTTCGGCAAGCAGTTGTTTAACTTTGTCTACTTTCCTTTTGGTTACAGCATCTATTAATTTCTTGTCTTTTTTATGTTTTTCTTTTGTGGCTTTTTGGGCTTCTTTAATAAGTCTTATTTTTTCTTTATTACCACTGCTCTTTGCCACTTGCAAAGGGTTTCTGCCAAACCCGTCAATACGCCAAGGGTCCGCACCTGCTTTAAGTAAAACTTCCACAATTTTTGGGGAATTAGTAGCTTTGCTCATAAGTGCTAACCTTAAAGCAGAACCGCCTGGAGCATAAAATTTATTTACGTCCGCACCTTGTTTGATAATTTCTTCAACTACTTCAACACTGTTTTGTTCCACTGCACGAATGAGAGCATTGTCACATACATAAAAACTAATTTTTTTATTAACAAAACAATGTACTAAATTAACATCAGGTTTTTCTTTCAAAATACGGAAAATAACCTCGGAATTATTTACTCTGCTTAGAGCAACTATGAGAGGAAGTGATTTTTTCCAATTCACATCAGCACCTGCATATAGAAGCATATCAACGGAAGCCAAATCCCCTTTATAAGCCGCCCAATTTAAAGGAGTGTCCCCATTTTCATCGTAAACATTTGGGTTAACACCTTGCTCCAAAAGACCGCGGACTTGTGAGGCATTGCCTTCTTTGGCGGCCTCTATCAAAGCCCGTTCGTAACGCTTCTGTTGCTCTTCCTTGGTAAGTTTCTTAGGTGCTTGGCTTGCCTTCATTGCTTTATATGCTTTTATGATGGCTTGAAGTTCTGCATCATCGGCATCTTGCGCTTGTGCAAACCCCATGCATAACAAAAATGTTAGAACTAATAAACTTAATTTTTTCATGCTCTCTCCTTAAAATTTAGCGGGTTAAACCCATTTGAATAACATTTAATAATCCTTGCGCGAAAGCCGCATCTTGCTGGTTTTGGGCTGCTGCTTTTTGTTCCCTTTTAACTCTTTCTATTTCTTGTTGGGCAAACCATTTTTCATTTTCCGCTTCATCTTGCTTGGTAAGTTTTGCTCCGTATTGCTCTAATAAATTGGCAAGTTCTGTTTTGTAGTTTCTTTTTGCATACATTAGCGGAGATATACCGTATATATTGCGGATATTCGGGTCAGCACCTTCTTCAAGCAATTGCCTTACCGTTTGTTCTCCATCCCTTCCGCGCAAAATATGGCGAAATAGCGGTGTATGCCCATATACATTACGGGCATTTATATTTGCACCGTGTTTGAGTAAAAACGGGATAGCCTCTACATCTTTTGGATTTTTCTTATCACACAAAAATGTGTGTAATACAGTATTCCCTTTTCCGTCTACTGCATTGACATCGGCCCCGGCATCTAACAGTAATTGGAAATTAGAAACAATATTATCTTGTTTCTGATGGGTAGCAACTATTAACATTGGTTGTGCAGCGGCAAAATCAAGCATTGAAATTGCCATATCTTCCACACTATATATACCGTGCCTTACATCTGAACGATAATTTGGGTCAGCCCCTTCGTCAAGCAATTTTTTAATTTTTTTCAGTTTTACAAAATAGACAGGGAAATACATGTCTTCGCTTTTATTGCGTTGTTTTTTGGTAACTTTTTGGGCTTCTTTAATGAGTTGTGTTTTTTCCTTATCTTTACTTATTTTCGCTAATTTTAACGGAGTTTTGCTATACCCGTCCGCTACCCATGGGTTTGCACCTGATTTAAGTAATAAATCTACAATTTTAGCGGAGTTACTTGTGTTTTTGGCAAGTGCCCAATTTAAGGCAGTACCCCTTGGGGCAGTATATTTATTTACATCCGCACCTTGTTTGATAAGTGCTTCTACCATTTGTACATCATTTGATTCCGTAGCAAACATTAAGGTTGTTGCACATTGATAAAGATTTTGTGCTTTTTGGCAATATACCGCATTTACGTTTGGTTTTTCTTTTAAAATACGGTAGAAAACATCTTTATTTTTTGCCTTGTTTGCCAAAGCCGCTAATATAGGCGGTAATTGCTCTTCCCTAGGAACATCTACTTTTGCCCCTGCAAATAATAGCATATCAACTGCGGCTAAATCGCCCTTTAAAGCAGCATAAGTTAAAGGAGTAAAGCCGTCTGTATCTTCGATATTTGGGTCAACACCCTGTTCCAGTAAACCGCGTATTTGCGAGGTATTACCGTCCCTAGCTGCAAACATAAGGGCTTGTTTCATACGAAGTTCCGGGTCAACTTTCTTTTTCGGCGCAGGTGCTTGGGCGGCCTTCATAGCCTTATATGCTTGTATAAAGGCCTCAAGTTCTGCCTCGTCAACATCTTGTGCTTGTGCAAACCCCATGCATAATAAAAATGTTAGAACTAATAAACTGAATTTTTTCATACTCTCTCCTTAAATTAAAAGTTATATCCGGATGTTGCACTAAATCTGCATAGACAACCTGCAGGCCTTCCACCTGAAGAAAATGCACTATAACTTGCAGGTTGCATTAACGGGCGGCCGAAAGACTGACAGCATTGGTTACATTCCATAGCACTGCGAGGTTTATGGTTAACACAATATTGACAGGTCGTACCGGAAAATCTTACACCCATATAAGAGCAGAACTGATTAGCGGCATTTTTCTGCTGTTGCTGTTGTTGTTGGAATTGATTCTTTGCGGCTTGGGCTTGCGCTTTGAATTTTTTGGCATCATCTAATGCTTTTTGATAGGCCATTTCCGTTGCCTGTTGCTGTGCTGCTATTTCCGCTCTAACTCTTGCATCTTGCGCGTCAAGTTCTACTTCAGTCGGTAAACTTGCTTTAGGTATTTTTATATTACTGTTAGCAGTAACAGAATATCCTTCTAACAAATTCTTTCTAGCTTCTTTGTTTGTTATATTAACATCTGTATGGAAATCTATACGTTTAGGAGTATCTATGTTATTTACTTTATCTGCTTTACTTGCTTTATTCCCTTTTTTCTTGGTATTTTTTGTTTTTTTAGCCGGTGTGTTTTGGGGAATTTGTGTATCTTCAACAGGTTGCATACCTTCAGGCAAAGTGGCTTCAGGTAAATTTACACCATTGCTCGGTTTATAACCTGCGAGTTTATTGACAGGTTTTTCTTCGCAAGTTGTTTGGCCAGGGAGTGGAACACACTTGGTTTTAATACCGTATTTAAGTGGCTTTTCAGGAATAATTACACCATTTTCTTTAATGTATACACCTGTATTCCCCGTCGGTGTTGCAGGAACGTGTGAAATACCGCCGATAGGTGCAGGGGAAGATGTAACTTTGGGTTTGCTAATTTTTGCTTTTTCAGGTGCTTGTAATTGCCCTGTTTGTTTTTGCAAAGTGGCCTCATTGTGGGCTTTAATTCTTGCTTGCTCTGCCTCACATTTTGTATCCCCTTTGTTACATACTATCTCCACTTCATAATCTTTTAAATGTACCTTCTTGGGGGCTGCATATTTCTCTTCTTTAACAGGAGCGGTTTTAGCTTTGTACTCTTGTGTAGGAACAGATGCTTTTACAGGGGCTGCTTGTTGTACTTGTTGCGGTGTTACTTGCTTTACTTGATTAGCAGTATTTTTTTGTTCCGTCGGTGTTTGGGCTTTTACAGGTGCCGGTGTAACGGTTTTTTGTTCCACAGGTTTAGTAATATGTTGAAGATTTTGAGTATCTTGTGTTTGACCGATCATAGGCATAGGTTTGCCTTGTTTCAGTTTAACTTTCGGGGAAGAATTATGCGGTGTTACTACTTTTTGACCGCCTTTTAATTGCACTTCGTTTGCGTTATTAACAGGAACGTTAGTCGGATATCTTTGAGGCTGCACTACTGCAACAGTTTTCGGTTTATTTACTTTTGTACCCTTGGTACCCCCGCCAACATCCACCGCATCCCTATAATCTGCATCTACAGGGTCACTTACTTTCGGGACCACTACATCTTCTTTGTAGTATTTTTCATCCCCTGCTTGGAAGTATTGCACTTTATCTGCAGGGTTTGTTTGCGCTAACAAACAAACAACAGGTAATAAAAATAATGGCAATATAAATAATAGTTTTTTCATATTGTCTCCTTTTTTAAATAACTCTTGCTATTATTTTACTATATTATAAGTTGCAAAAACATTAAAAATTATAGTGTCCAAAACTTATACTTGTGGACACTATATCTGCGTGATTTTTCCGGTTACTAGGATACGATTTTTTGCGCTTTTATTGTGTCATGTGCGCTTTTTGGTCACAGCAAATAAGCAAGATTAAGCAAATAAGCTATACGGAGAATGGACAGAGTTTGGACACTAAAAAGCCCTCTGATTGGTGTAATCATCAGAGGGCCTATCCTGGATTAGAAAATTAACACAGCTCCGCATCACCCATTCCAAATTGAACTAAAGAACCTTCTTTGGCTTGGACACAAATGTACTGCATATCGGTTTTAGCTTCCATTGTGCGAACAACTGTCGGTAATACACGCACACATGATCCTTCTGTAACCGTTACCGCTTCTGTGTCTAGGGTCATTACCCCATTTCCTTTTAAGAAAATATATACTTCTTCATTTTGTTTGTGTTTGTGATTAAACGGAAGTTTTATCCCGGCAGGCATAGAACTAACAGAAATTTCACAACCTGTTAAGCCCAATACATCGTGCAAAAAAACTTTTCCATTTTCATATTTTGTTGCTACTTCCGATAAATTCCCTACTTCCGTCTTTTTATAATTTGCCATAAATAGCTCCTTTAAATTAAGATACTTTTATTAAAACAAATGTAGTTCTTTTTGTAAAGTAGGCACTATTTTGTAATATAGGCACAAAAAAGAAACTATTGGAAAAAATTATATATAATAAAAGTATGATAACAAAGAAAAATATGTCCCCCTGCCCTGTGGGTTTGCTTTTGCAAGTCATCGGCAATAAATGGAAAGTATTGATTATACGCGATTTGCTGACAGGTACAAAGCGCTTTGGTTCACTTAAAAGGAGTGTTGGCTGTTCCCAAAAGGTGCTTACAGATAATTTGCGTATGTTAGAAGAAGACCGTATTATTACGCGCAAAGTATATGCCGAAGTTCCGCCTCGTGTAGAATATGCTTTAAGTAAAACAGGTAATACTTTAAGACCTGTTTTAGATGCTATGGCTGCTTGGGGTGAAAAATACCGCAAAACGCTTATTAAATAGTGTCCGTTTTATGTATTTTGGGGCAGAGTCCAAACAAAAACCGAGGCACTGCTTTTGATATAATAGTTATATGCCGCTTGTCATAAAAGAAATAAATACAAAAAATATAATGACTAAATCAAACTTGCCTGTGGCGGATTTTTCCGTTAACCCTTATGTAGGTTGTGCGCATGCTTGTATGTATTGTTATGCCTCTTTTATGAAAAGGTTTACAAATCATTTAGAGCCATGGGGCGAGTTTATTGATATTAAAAATTGGCCCGACATCAAAAACCCAAGCAAATATGCTGGGAAAGAGGCCTTTTTAGGTTCTGTAACAGATTGTTATCAGCCCTGTGAAGCCAAATACAAACGCACACGTGCTTTACTTGAACAGTTGCAAGGCAGCGGCATAAAAATAAGCATTGCCACCAAATCGGACCTTATTTTGAGAGATTTAGAT
>CADAFA010000047.1 GCA_902787065.1 uncultured Elusimicrobium sp. | reverse complement strand
ATAAGGCCTGTAGATATCGCATAAAAAGAGGTTTTATACTCTCCATCTGACACATACATAATGAAAACGCTAAAAGCCATCATAGCAAGCCCATTACCGAAATTTTCTATTATAAGCAAAACGGTAATTGTACTTAAAGTAGGATGGAAATAGGCCATATAGGCATAAAAGAAATTTGGCAAAACCAAAAATAAAGCAAAAGCAATAAGGCATTTCCTAAAGCCGAATTTTGAGAGTACCCAACCGCCAAAAATGTTCCCGCAAATTATAGCAATAAGGCCAAGTGTACCTTTTATCCAACCGTAAGTTTCCGTCGGCAAAGCAAGCCCGCCTTTATCCAAAGGCTGTAATAAAAAGGGTACAACCACTTTTTCCAAACACGCATCACCGAAACGGTATAAAAAGATAAACAATAAAATATATACAATTTGTTTTTGAGTAAAATATTTTTTAAAAATATCACCGTAAAACGCTAAACCTTTCTTTTCGGTTATTTGCGGCTTATCTTCCGCCGGTTTAGGTAAAATGAAATTATGGTAAGCTGCAAGTATAGCAGAAAAAATTGCCACAGTTGCTAAAATAACAGTCCAAGCAAATGCAATGTCGGAAAAGCGCGTTTCCAATTTCCCTGCAAAAACTACCAAGGGCCCGCTGATAAAAATTAGGGAAAATCTATAAAAAACAGTACGCCACCCTACAAAATAAGCTTGATCTCTATCAGTTAAAGCCAGCAGATAAAAACCGTCTAAGGCAATATCATGCGTTGCAGATAAAAAGGACCCTACAAAAAAACCACATACTGATGCTATAAAAAAACTACTTGTTTGTAAAGTCAAAGCTAGAAATAAGAAACATAAAGATAAAGCATACTGCATGGTTATTACCCAACGGCGCTTTGTGCTGTTGCCTTCCACCAAAGGGGCCCAAAACATTTTTAATACCCACGGCAAATAAAGCCAGGAAGTCCAAAAAATAAAAACATCATTAGGAATGTTTAAACGTGTATAAATAATTGCAGACAATATATTTATTACGCCGTAAGGAAGGCCTTCCATAAAATAAGCGGAAGGTATAAAAAACCAAGCACTTTTTCTCATGCTAAAATTATACAAAATTTTAGATGTTTATATATGGTACATAATACCCGTATTTATTTAGTTGAAGTAAAATCGTAATATTCCCCATGGATTTTTTCTAAGCGTTTATCAATTGCTTCTTTACCTGTTTTTTGCACTTTATGATTTGATTTGCTATATGATTCCTTTTTTTCCTGCATTTCTTTATAGGTATTATCCCTATTGTTTATTTGCCTTTTTGTTTGTACTTTTTCATCGTAATCTCTTTTCTTTTGGTGCATATCCATAAGTTGTACAAGATAATTAACTTCTGCCCTAGTAAGCATAGTAGGGTAAGTGGTCATAACACTTGTTTGGGTATCAAGTTCTGAACCGACCTGTTTTTCAAACTCTTGATTGATATAGTTAAACAATTCACTGTTTACACTATTACCTTTCAGGTCAGCTTTCTTATTTTGTAAATATTGCAAATTATCCGCAAAACTTCTTACCTGGTTTCTTTCACCTCTTCTACCGGTACGGTTATCCAAAATTTGAATAGACTGTATTTTATAAGTTGTTGCTAAATCAATTACTGCTCTGTCATACCTTAAAGGATCTTCTTTGTTGCTCAACTCGTCTTTAATAAATTCCAAAGCATAATAGGTACGTAACAACTCCTTTCTGAAATATTCGTTAATTAAAACTTCATCACCGTCAAAAAGATCATATAAAAATTTACCTAAAATAAGTTTTAATCTGGGCCTGTACATAACATCTATTTTGCTATATCCTTTTTTAAAATACCTTTTCAATAAAAGATAATCCCCCTTATTATAAGGTTTATCTTGCTGAGTCATATTTTTTAGTTCTTTTTCTATTCTATCATACTCTGTTTGTTTAACAGGTTTTAATAAATCGGTTTTAATAGAAACATCTATTGCAGTACTTTTATAGGAACCGACGGATTGAAACAAATTTACAAGGCGCTCATCAGACTGTATCATTTCCCAAGCTACCTGATCACTAACAAAAATATCGCCAGCCATTAAAGCAATAGTAGCAGCAGCTTTAACTATTTTTTTGTAACGAAAATGGGTTGCAGCTATTTCAGCAAAAATATTGGGGGCAACATCTTCCCAAATTATTAAAAATAGGGCTATTTCCATTAAAATAGAAGGAATTAACCTAACACTTTTTTCTAATCTTTCTTTTTTATATTTAGGGTTTTGTTTCAGTTTACGGGTTACTAACCAACTTAAGTTAGAATACATATCCAAAATGCCTAAAACATCTTCTTGGGTAGCCTCTCCATCAGGAATTAAGGCCGTTTTATTCCATAACGGTGATTCTTCGGGAGAAATATTGTAATACAAAAAGTTATTATAAGATTGTCTTAAATGTTCCGGTTTACCTTCTAAATTGCGACTAACCGGTGCTACACTTTTAGGATTCCAAACATCTTCTCCATTTAATAAATCATCCTCTAAGTTAGATATAAAATCTCTGGGCCTAACCTTTCCTACTTCATAAGAATCATATTCAAAAGACATAGCAGGCTTATACCCCAAATCTTGTGCAAATATTTGGATAGGTGTATTTGATAATAATAAAACAAAAGCTAAAAAACAAGATATAAATTTTTTCATATTCATTTTCCTTATGCTATATTGTAACGGTTTTTTAAGCTTTTGGCAAGTGGTTTTAGTCCTATTTTTATATAGGCCTTTTGGGTAGAATGAAAAATACCCTACGCATAAAACGCAGGGTATTTTATATTTTAAAACTCAAAAATTATTTTTTGAGTAAAGCGGTTAAGCCTGGGAGTTCTTTACCTTCAACAAACTCCATACTTGCCCCACCACCGGTTGAGGCATGGGAAACCTTGCTTGCTGAAATTTTGGCTTTTTTAAGAACATTTAAACTATCTCCACCGCCGATAATGGTAATGGCGCCGTTTTCAGTCATTTTAACTAAAGTTTCTGCAATGGCAAAACTGCCTTTGGCATAACTTTCCATTTCAAAAACACCGACGGGACCATTCCAAAATACTGTTTTGCATTTTAAGAGTTCTTCTTCAAAAAGTTTGATTGTTTTCGGCCCGATATCAAGCCCCATATAACCGGCAGGAATATTCGGGTTTTCAGTAGTTACTGTAGGAATACCGTCTTTAAATTCCTGGGCGCAAACATTGTCAATCGGTAACAAAAGTTTAACACCTTTAGCTTTGGCTTTTTCCATTACTTTTTTGGCTTCTTCAATTTTATCTGCTTCAAGTAAGGAATTGCTTACTTCATAGCCAAGTGCTTTATTAAAAGTAAAGGCCATACCTCCACCGACAATTAAAACATCTACCTTGTCAAGTAAATTGTTTAAGACCATAATTTTGTCTGATACTTTTGCACCACCGATAATTGCCGCAAACGGACGTTTAGGTGTTTCAATTGCACCACCTAAAAATTCAACTTCTTTTTGAATTAAATAACCGGCTGCTGCTGGTAAAAATTTTGTAATTGCGCTTGTGGAAGCATGCGCGCGGTGTACTGTACCAAAAGCTTCTTGTACAAAAACATCACCGAGTTTGGCAAGTTCTTTTGCAAAATTTTCGTCGTTCTTTTCTTCTTCAGGGTGAAAACGCAAATTTTCAAGCAAGACAATTTCACCTGGTTTTGCGGCGGCAACTGCTGCCTGTGCTTCCGGCCCGACACAATCTTTGCCGAAATGTACTTTTGTACCCATAATTTTTTCAACTTCAGGTGCAACGGGGGCTAAAGAAAATTCCGGTGCAACTTTACCTTTGGGGCGGCCAAGGTGTGCAATTAAAACAAGTTTGCAGCCTTGCCCTAAAAGATATTTTACGGTTTTTTCCGTAGCGGTAATGCGTTTTGGATTATCAACTTTACCGTCCTTTAAAGGGACATTATAGTCAACCCTCATTAAAACGGTTTTACCTTTTAAATCTACATCTTGAATTTTAACAATATCGTTTAAGTTCATAAAATCTCCTATAAAAAAAGGCGCCCAAAGTGAGCGCCTTTTTAATAACCAAAGTTATTTATTGACTGATGCCATATGGGCAATCAAATCAAGAACTTTATTGGAATAACCGATTTCGTTATCGTACCAAGAAACAACTTTAACGAAAGTATCGGTTAAAGCAATACCGGCTTTTGCATCAAAGATTGAGGTGCGGGTATCACCAAGGAAATCTGAAGAAACTACTGCATCTTCGGTATAACCTAAAATACCTTTGAGTTCACCTTCACTGGCTTCCTTCATAGCTGCGCAAATTTCAGCATATTTCGCAGGTTTTGCCAAATTAACTGTTAAGTCAACTACTGAAACGTCCAAAGTAGGAACGCGCATTGACATACCTGTTAATTTACCGTTAAGTGTAGGGATAACTTTACCGACTGCTTTTGCTGCACCTGTGGAAGAAGGAATAATATTCCCGCTTGCTGCACGGCCGCCGCGCCAGTCTTTCATAGAAGGACCGTCAACGGTTTTTTGTGTTGCGGTGGTGCTATGAACGGTTGTCATTAAGCCATCTGTAATGCCCCATTTATCATTTAAAACTTTGGCGATAGGTGCCAAACAGTTTGTTGTGCAGGAAGCATTGGAAACAAACTGTGTACCTTTTACATAGGTCTTTTCATTGACACCGACTACGAACATCGGGGTATCGTCTTTTGAAGGGGCTGACATTACAACATATTTTGCCCCTGCTTTAATATGGGCTTGAGCTTTTTCTTTTGTTAAGAATAAACCGGTTGATTCAACTACATATTCTGCACCGACTTTATCCCAAGCAAGTTCTGCCGGATCTTTTACTGCTGTTACGCGGATTTTCTTACCGTTTACGATTAAGGTACTGTTTGCAACATCTGCTTCGACAGTACCTTCAAATTGGCCGTGCATTGTGTCATATTTAAGCATATAAGCCAAATAATCAACGGGGCACAAATCGTTAATACCGACAATTTCAATATCATTTCTGTTTTGGGCAGCTCTGAAAACAAATCTGCCGATGCGGCCAAAGCCGTTAATACCAACTTTAATAGACATACTAGTACATCCTCCGTAAAATAACTTCTTCTTATATATTTTACAATTTTTTGAGGACAGTTTCCAAGTCTTGTATTTTTCTGATATTAATAATTGAGCGTAAGAATTATTAATTTAGGAGTAAAAAACTCCACTATTAAAGTGGAGTTTTTATTATAAAATTACTTCTTGTTTACTGTTTTATTTCCTTAAATTTAGATTCTTTAAGAGCTTTAAAATCAGCCTTCAAATTTTCTAAATTAGGTTCTAAATATAAATTTGTTTTTTTATTCTGTCTATCCGTATAAAACAAAATGGGATGCACACCTTTATACTTAGTTTCGGTGGTTAATTTAAAATACTTTGGAGAATATTTTATCACAAGCCTTAATGTCTTCCCTTCAATAGTTCTGTAAACAGGCTCCTCTTGTTCCCACTTCAAATTCTCTTTGCCTTCTAAATCCAAGAAAGAAAATTCATAATCAAAATTAAAATACCAATAATCACCTTTATTATCCTTTAAGGCAATATAGTTAGAATATCTTTCTTTAAAGTAACAGGATAAAGTTGGTGATGTTTTATCACATTCCACTTGCTTCATAATAGATTTATTTACAGGTATGTAAATAATAGCTAAGTTATAGTTATCAGTCTTATGAATCTCACTTCCGTCATCACTGTAATAAGGCTGTGCTTTATCTTCAAATTCTGGTGGGACATCAGAATCATAAGGGAAAATAGAGTTCCCCATCAGTTTAACTTCATATTCCTTGTTAACATTTTTTGAAGTGCCAAATATCAATTTATCCAAAATAGTTTTTTGTTGTTTATTAACAGTTTTAGCTATGGATTTACTCAAATCTCTATCAATAACAATATCTTCAGTTAAAAATTCCGCAAATGCAAAGGGGCATATAACGGAAACAAAGAACGTTAATACAAATAATTTTTTCATATAATCTCCTGTTTTACTTTCATCTACATTTCTATTATAGAAGTTATTTTGCATAATTTCAAGAGCTAAAAGGCCTATTATTCTTTACCTAAAAGACCTACTTTTCATTATAAATCTATAAATTTTACTTCTTTATGTTTTTTACGAAAAAATTTAAAATCTTTATATAGATTTTGGAAGTTAGGTTCAAGTACAAATACTATCTCATTACCTTCTTTATCCTCTAAATAAAGCAAAGGCATGGTTACGGTGTCTAGAGTTATATTCCTACCTCTATATCGTAAAGAAACTTTTTTATTCGGATTATAATTATTTACTTTTTTAAGAGTAAAATATTTTGGATCATACTTAACTTCAATTTTTACAGGCTTTTTATTTATTTCGTAAGCATAGCCTTTTTCTAACAACTCATTTTGATAAATTTTTATTGCAGGATATATTTTATAGTCTAATTTAAAGGAAACATCTTGTCCATTACTCTCTATTGAGATTAAATCATTTTCAAGAAACAAATAAGGTTTTTTAGTTTCTTTATCTATTCTAACACTAACATCATAAATACGGTACCCTGCCGGTATGCGTATATTGGCTTTTTTATGATGAATCCGCAGTATCAGGGGAAGCAGATAGGAACTGCTATTATTGATGAGGTTATAGATTACTTACTAAGCACAGGAAAAACATCGGTTCGGCTTGCGATAGATAAAGGGAACCCGCAGTCCACGCATTTCTGGAAGAAGAATGGTTTTGATGCAAAACAC
>CADAFA010000046.1 GCA_902787065.1 uncultured Elusimicrobium sp. | reverse complement strand
AAGCAAAACTCGGCCCGCTGAAAGCGACAACTTTATTCTTAAGGAAAGGCAGTTCTTCTTCAATAATTTCACTCATTGTTTTAAAGGTTTGGTCTTCAAGGCCTTTTGTGGCATTTAATACCGGCACGGCTTTACCGTTTAAGATAGTTTTTAATTGTTGGCAAACGTTTCTTACTGCTTTTGAAGAAAATACAAAAACAAGCAAGTCCGCACCAGTAACAGCGGTTTTTAAATCATTAGTTAAAGTGTAAGTTTCGTCAAATTTAAAATTTGGAATATTCGGGTGGGTGCCGCCATTAGCTTTTATATTATCAAGTAAGTCTTTAGAATATTCCCAAACACTTACTTGCATACCTAGGTTATGCATATGTCTTGCTATTACACTTCCCCAAACACCGGCACCTAAAACAGTAACTCTATTTAACATTTTTCTTAGAGCCGTCCTCAAAATTTAATTCTTTATTTTCAAGCATTCTTTTAATGTTAGGAATATGTTTATAAATAACAATTGCAGCAACGATAATACAAAAAATGATATAAGGTAAGCTAGCCCCTGTAAGCCAAGCGGCAATCGGTAAAACTACACAAGCCAAAATAGATCCCGGGGAGATGCGGCCCGTTCTCCAAACAACAAGGATGAAAGATAAAAAGGCAATAATTGTAGGTAACGGAAGTAAAGCCCCAAACACACCGGCAGAGGTTGCAACACCTTTACCTCCGCGGAATTTAAGAAATACAGTCCACATATGCCCGCAAATTGCGATAAAACCGCAAGCAATAGGCAACCAGGCAACTTGGGGGGCAAGAATTTTTGCTAAAATTACTGCCACAGCACCTTTTAAAGCATCACAGGTAAAAGTAGCCCAACCGGCTTTTTTGCCAACGATTCTGTATACATTGGCTGCACCTGGGTTACCGGAACCATAATTTCTGATATCAAAACCCTTAATTTTTTTGGTAATTAAGTAACCTGAGGGTATCGCCCCTAAAAAATAGCTTAAAATAAGCGCACTAACTGTTAACATTTTGAGCCTCCTCCGCTCTGTCTGTTTCTTCAATCAAACATTTTAATGTTGTCATAATGCCATTATACTTTTCTTCAAACTCTTTGGTTGTGTAAGGCAAGCGGTAAGTCCAATTACCCGGGCTTACAGTGCCGGGAACATTGATTTGGTCGGTAGTTCCTATTATATCTTGCAAGGGGAATATTGCCAAATCTGAATTTGAACTTAAAACCCTCTTTAAAATTTCAATATTTATTTCTTGGGTATAAGGTAAATTCCCGTCAGTTTTTTGGGCGGAAACCATTTCCCAGAAATTTGCCCTCTGCCAAGCGGGCATCTCTTCCCACCATTGTTTTAAAGTGGTAGTGTCATGGGTGGAAGTTGTTGCCAGGGAAGCTTTTGGATAATTACGCGGTTCGCGGAAAATTTCATTATCCTTTTCCCATCTTATTACGCGGTAACCGGGCATGTGGATTTCTTTCATATATTCACGCATATAATCCGGTATTACACCTAAATCTTCACCTACGGGCAATTTATCTTTTGCAGTTTCAACAACTGCTTCAAGAAATTTTTCCCCACGGGCTTTTTGGGTTGCTTCGTCACTTATATCATAAGCGCCGATATCATCCCCTTGTTTAAAAACCCAGGTTCTGAAAAAGCCCACTAAATGGTCTAAGCGGAAAATATCATAAATTTCGCAAGCACGGTTTATTTTAGCTCGCCAGAAATTAAAATTTTGTTCTTCAATTGAAGGCCAATTATAAGCCGGAAGGCCCCATTTCTGCCCACCCTGTGCAAGGGTATCTTTAGGTGCGCCTACTTCGGTATCAAGCAAAAATTTTGTTTGGTTTGCCCAAACATCGGCACTGTCAAAATTTACACCGAATGGTATATCCCCGAAAAGTGAAACATTTTTTTCTTTAGCAAAATTTATAGCCTGTTCAAGTTGTTCTTGAGCAATCCATTGGATATAGCAAAAGAACATTACTTGCCTTTCATTTTTGATTAGAAAGTCTTTTATTTCCTCTATTTTTCTATTTTTTAAATCTTCGGACCAAGTTGTCCAAGAGGACCAATTATATAAGTCTTTTGCAGTTCTGAAAATTGCATAAGACAAAAGCCAAGAAGCATGTTTTTTTTGGAATTTTAAAAATTCCTGCCATCTTTCCGTTTTAGCTTGCCTTTCTTCTTTTTCAAAATATTCATAAGCAGCCCATAAAACCCGGTATTTGGCAGGTTTTATTATGTCAAATTGTACGGTGGAATTAGTGCGCCAATTTTCAATTTCAGGTTGCAAATCTTTTAAAATTTCTTGTGCATTGGGGCAATTTTGTACTTCAGGGATATCTTTGATACTTATGTATATAGGGTCAATTGCATAAGCACTTAAAGCGCTATAAGGGCAATGTTCCCGCGGTGCAGTTTCCCAAAGCGGAAGAATTTGCAAAACTTTGATATTGTAGTTGGCAAAATATTCAATCCACTCTTTTAAAGAGGACATATCCCCACAGCCCCAATCTTCTGTTCCTTGCATTGATGAAAGTGGTAAAGAAACACCTGCTGAGCGTTTTTGTAAATACGGATTTTTGCTTAAATCAATCATAAATACCCCTATAATTTAATTAATTTTTACGGCATACGGCTTCAATTTCAATTAAAGCCCCTTTTGGTAAAGCAGCAACTTGCACACAACTTCTTGCCGGTGGGTTCTTGGCAAAAAACTGGCCATAAATTTCATTCATATCGGCAAAATCTGCTAAATTGGTAAGAAATACAGTTGTTTTTAAAACGTGGTCATATTCCATTTTACAGGCCTTTAAGATTTGGCCCATATTTTCAAGGGCTTTCCTTGTTTGTGTTTTAATATCTCCGCCGACAATTTCGCCCGTAACGGCATCAGCTGGTAAACAACCTGAGAGAAAGGCCCAGCTCCCGTTTCTGACAGCTTGGGAATAAGGTCCTATTGCCTTTGGGGCACTGTCGCTTGAAATAACTCTTCTTGCCATAAACATCTCCTTAATATATACATATATACTACCATATTTAGAGCGTTTAAGGTAATGGAATTTGCAGTTTTTATTTTTTTGCCGGTTAATTATTTTTGGTAAATTCTAATTTTTCTGTTCCTAGAGTACCGAGAGTCGCTACGTTCCCTTTCTTCTTAATACTCGTCGTTATAGCAAAAATTAAAATTTACTCAAAAATACTTGCTGGGTTATTGTATTCGGTTTGGTTTTCATTAAAAACTTATTACTTTTAATAAATAATGTAATAGTTAGTACTGTAAGATGTGAAGGCAAACTTACCTTCTATACTTTTTTACAAGGGTGGGGTAAATTAGAAAAAAACTGTTAAAATTTACCGAAAGGACAATCTCTGTAAACAATAACAACTGTAAGTTTCTTATTTATAAAGTGGATACAAATAAATTCCCATAAATACAGGGTTATCTAAAAAACCCTTAACTTCACTTCTTAAAACCCACACACCGGGTGAGTAAACCGTATAAATTTGCGCAGCTTCATCATGGTTCAAAGCTTGCAAACGGCTGTAAAGTTCCGCACGTTTTTTGGGGGAAGTTTCAATTTTTGCCTGTTCAATAAGTTTGGTAATTTCGGGGTTATTATAGTTTTGAGCTATGGCATAACGCCCGTCATGGTGCAAAAACGGAAAAGCAAAATTATGTGCGTCGGGGTAATCGGCAACCCATCCGCGTACCCAAAGCGGCATTTTGTGGTTTTGTGTCTTTTCAAGGAAATTGGCCCAAGGTATTTCACGTATTTCAATTTTGAATTTCGGATTTATACTTTCCACATTTCTTTTTAAAATTTCAGCGGCGGACTTTCGCAAAGTACTGCCGGAATTTACGGTTAAAGTAAAGCTAAAACCTTTATTCCACACTTTGCCGTTTTTTGCAGTCTTAAAAAGTTGCTCTGCCTTTTTAAGGTTCAAATCATAGCATTTTTGCGGTGCCGGGTTTTGCAAAAGTTTCGGCGGAACAGGCCCGCAGGCACGCGGTGCTTTACCGCGCATTGTTTGGTTTAAAAATGCGTCATAATCAAAGGCATAAGCAAATGCTTGGCGTAAAGTTTTGTCTTCAAAGAAATCCGGCGGTATGCCTTTACCGTCAAGTTTACCGCTGCCGATATCGGGGTTATTTTCCGGATTGATATTGAAGGTAAAAAACAAAGTAGGATCTGTTTTTAAGCGCGGTAAAGTATCATAAACTTTGACATTTTTATCACCCTCAAGCTGTGGTGTAAGGGAGGGGGCAATTTCGGCAATATCAATTTCCCCGCTTTGCAGCATTAAGCGCATGGTGCTTTGTTCGGCAAGTGTGATAATATAAACTCGGTCAAGTTTCGGTTCGCCTAAAAAATAATTTTTATTTGCTTTTAAGTATATACGTTTTTTTGGTTTATCCCAACGCTCAATTATAAAAGGCCCGCTTCCGTTAGCTTTATCAAATAAGGCTGAAGTTTGCTTTTGCGGATTATTAAATTCTTTCATTGTTTCGCCTGTTCCGTCCCAAGCACCATTAGAAATTGCCCAATTTTTATTTATTACATAAGACCAGCGCGCCATAATTGCCAAAAATGGTGCAAAAGGTTTTTTGAGTTTGACTATTAAATTATTACCATCTGCATAAATTGCCTTTTTAAGGTCGTCAAAAGTTATTTTTAGATTGCCTTTTTCGTCCCGTGTGGAGCTTATATCCAAAATAGGTTCAAGTAAAAGTGCGGAGGGCCCGCCGGAAGTATCGGTCAGCAAAAATCTTCTTAAAGAATAAACTGTATCTTCAACTGTTAATGGGGTACCGTCAGTAAATTTTATATCTTGCCTGATAGGGAAAGTGTAAGTTAGCCCGTCTTTTGAAATAAGGCCGTTTTCCACACTTGGCACTTGGCTTGCAATTAATGGCTCAAATTCATTAATGGAAGAACCTTTAAAGCGGATAATTGTATCATAAATATTTAAAAGCACCCCATGGGTTATACCGTCATAAGAAAGAGCTGGATCTAAAGTTTCCGTTTCGCCGGCAAGGGCAAGGGTTAGTTCCTTTTCACTGCGTTTTGGCGCACAGGCAATAATGCAAAAAACGAGTAAAAAAACTAATATTTTATTTTTCATAAGCGAAAGCATAGGCAAGCCCGCGTTTGTTTTTTAGCCACACTTTGGCAAGGTCTTTCCTACTGTAAATTCGGCGTGCGGTTTTTGCTGTTTGGGCGGCTGGGTCTATTGCGATAAAATCCCCGTTTTCGTCTAAACCACAAAGCAAAATGAGGTGGCCTTCCGTTTGTTTTACAGGGGCATTTTTAAGATCACCGTTTTTAAAAGATACGGAAATTACTAAAGGCCGCGCTTGGTAAATTTCCGCCTCTGCTTGCGCTAAAGAGGAGCAACGCGTAACACAGCATTTTATACCCATTTCTCCGGCGTAAGCGGTATTTAAAGGCCAAGTGCCGTAAATTTTCGCCCCATCATCAAAAACACCTTTAATAGTGTCGGCCAAATTAACTTTTTTACCGAAATAATTTAAAGCCATTGTTAAACTTGTGGGGCTGCAAATTTCATTTCTCAAACTTTTTACTTTATACTCTTTTTGGCTCAGCGGTTTTATCGGCAGTTCAATATCTTTAACGCCCAAACTTTCCAAAGAAAGTTCCGTATTATGTTTGATATTTCTATTTGTTAAAGCGGCAGTTATTAAATTTATTTTTGCTTGCCCAAGCAAAGTGATTTGAAGTTTAAAAGTGGTGGCTTTTGTGCGCGGCAAAATGGTATCTGTTTGGCGCGAAATAAAATCATCTTTTAAATTACTAAAAGTTTTTTTATAGTTTTTTGAGAGATAAAAAAGTTTATATAAACTGCTCCAACCTTTATCTGTTTTAACGGCAACTTGCACTAAAGCGGCGGCATCTTTGTTTTTATAAATTAAGTTTAAGGAAGGCACTAAACTGTCAAAATCAAATGGGGTTTTTATGGGCTTTGAAACATAAACCTGCAAATTTTTATTTATTTTTAAAGTTTTAAAGTCAGACGGGTTTAAAAATATTGTATAGGCCGGCAAAATATTTGCTTGTTTAAAAATTTTTGTTGGCATAAAACCCCTTTAAAAAATCGGGGCACCCGGGCTTGAACCGGGAACCTCTCGCTCCCAAAGCGAGCGCTCTACCATTGAGCCATGCCCCGTAATATATTGCAGCGTTTAAATCTCCGGGACTAGGACTCGAACCTAGGCTAAACGCTCCAGAGGCGCTTGTGCTACCATTACACCATCCCGGAATATATATATTTTATCATATTTTGAAGAGAGTGATATTTTGCACGTAGTGTTTTAGAATTTTATTTTGCAACCTTTTTCGCCGCTGCCCCAAATTGTTGTTAATTCTTTGGTTTTACATAAGTCTCTGCAGACATTACCCCAAAAACCACCTTCACGACCTCGCGCAGCATGACAGGTGAGTCCGTCCCTGTCCACAAATCTGAGGGCGCGTATGTCTATGCGGGCACAGTCCTCGAGGAGGGCGAACTGGAGATCCGGGTCGACAAGGCTCTGGGCAGCGGCCGCTATGACAAGATCGTAAATATGATCGAAGACTCTGAGAAACTGAAGTCCGCGACAGAGAGCCGCGCATCCCACCTGGCGGACTCCCTCGTGCCCTGGTCCCTGGGAGGCACAGCCCTGACCTGGCTGCTCACCCGCAATGTCACGAGGGCGCTTTCCTTCCTGATGGTGGATTTCTCCTGCGCGCTGAAGCTTGCAATGCCGATCTGTGTTCTCTCTGCCATGAGGGAGTGCAGCGATCACCATATCAACGTCAAGGGAGGCAAGTTCCTGGAGGCAGTCGCTCAGGCCGATACGATCGTCTTTGACAAAACCGGAACCCTGACCTATG
>CADAFA010000045.1 GCA_902787065.1 uncultured Elusimicrobium sp. | reverse complement strand
TGGCGTTTTTTGAAAGTAGATTTTTTCTATTTTCGCCCCACACTTTTGCATAACAAAAGTGGGTGGGAGAATTAAAGAGGGGGGTAGTGTAAAATAAAAGGTAATACCTAATTTGATACTACCCCCACCCCTAACCCCTCCACCCACTTAAAAGTGTGGGAGGGAATTAGAGGAAAGTAACTAATTAAATTAACGGAGAAGATATGAAAACAAAAAGTAGTGAAAAAAATCTCAAATTAGGTTTTACCTTACTCGAATTGTTGGTAGTAGTACTCATTATCGGTATACTTGCTGCAATTGCTTTACCGCAATATAAATTGTCGGTCGGAAAAGCAAAATATTCCACATTAAAAACAATAACAAGAAATATAGCGGATGCCGTTACTCGGTATAACTTGGCCAATAATACTGCCCCTAATTCCGCTGCGGATTTGGATATTGATTTGCAAGCAAGTAATGAAAACTCAAATACGGTAGTATTAGAATTCGATTTAACAAATTATGGGATTCATATTATAATTTGGAAGAAAAATTCCTCTTTATTTATTGCATCACAACAATTTATTTATGGTAAGAAAATGAGGTTTTATATGAACAAGGTTGACAGGAGCTGTCTTGTATATAGTGTGGATACGGATGATATAGTAAACCGTATATGTCAAAATGAAACAGGTTTAAGGCCGGATCAAGCGGGTTGCAGTGATGATTATTGCACATATCACTATCCTGCATCTAGGTCTTAATCACCGGTTTGTTTGGTAAATCCGAATTTTGACATATAATCGCAAATTTTCTCAAATCTTGCGGCATTATAAATGCAGGTTTTTACTAAAGGGCCCTCGGCAGTAGCAGATAATCTTAAACTGTATTTTGCCGTTCCGTTTGCAGGATAAGAAATTTGCCCAATGCATTCTTTGGGGGAGATAGTACAACTTGCCGTTATAGCATGCAGATGTGTCCTATAAACAGTGTTATCTTCATTCCAAGATGCGCCGTCAATTTTTATAGTGATTAAATCTTTGGTATTTAGATTTTCACTATAACTTGTTTTAGCTTTATAAGAAATTAAGTGGGAAAGAGGTTTGAGTATTATTTGTGCTTCAGTATTACGTGCCTTTTCAACAATATGTTGGTAAGAGGGTAAAGCAATAGCGGTAAGTATACCGATTATTAAAACTACTACTAAAAGTTCAATTAAAGAAAAACCCTTATTTCTCATTTTTTACACCCCCTATCATTTTACTTAACCAAATAGCTCCGAGCATTGATAATATAAGCCCGCAAATATTATACAACGTTAACTTATCATAGCCAAACAGGCAAGATAAAAGCAAAGTAAGTGCAGGATAAGATAGGGCAATAGCGGTTACTTTTGAAAGGTCAAGTTTTTTGATTGCCCAAAACCAAAGCAAATAAGATAGACCGTAGCGAATAATACCCATATAAAAAAGTACGCCGTAAAATTGTGCGCCGGGTTTAATAAAAATACTGTCTGAATATACTAGAAGCAAAAGGCCCATTAAAGGTAAAGCATATAAATTTTTTGCAGCAGCCAATACTTGGCAGGGAATAGTTACAGATAATTTTTTTGCCGCAATATGAGAAACCTGAAACATCCATACACTGAAAATGACAATCAAGTCCCCTTTCAAATTTATATTTTCAACGGAACCTGCCATTAAAATAAGACCGCCAAAAACAATTAGCAGGGAAGCAAAAATCTGTTTAAGGGTAATTTTTTCTTTTAGAAATATTATACTGAAAATAAACGAATATAAAAGTTCGAATTGATTTAAAATAGCGGTATTTGCCGGAGTGGTAAATCTTAAAGCATAAAGTAAACAGCAAAACGGCAAAGCGGAACCAAAATTTGCAATTACCAAAAAAGGTAAAAAATTATTTTTATTTAAAAGTGTTTTAAAACTTTTATTTTTTATTAAGTAGGGCAAAAAGTATAAAAACCCGATTATGCTTGCCAGGAAAACTAGCAAAACCCCATCAATTACCTTTACGGACATTCCCCCGAATATCGGTGCAAAACCGATAATCAACCAAAAGAAAAATAAAGAAAAATAAGCCCTAATCATAAATCAATAGTTAAAGATATAGGGGCATGGTCTGAACCCATAATGTCTGATAAAATTCCTGCATTTTTTACCTGCTTTGCCGCCTTAAAATCAACCATAAAGTAATCTAACCGCCAGCCTACATTTCTTGAACGGGCAGCAGTTTTATAATCCCACCAAGTATATTGTTTAGGTTCTTTGTTAAATAGGCGGAAGGTATCGACTAAAGCTTCATTAAAAAATCTGTCAAGCCAGGCGCGTTCTTCAGGTAAAAACCCGGTTACATTTTGGTTTTCTTTCGGATGTTCAAGGTCAATTTCTTTATGGGCGGTATTAACATCACCGCAAGTTACAACAAATTTGTTTTGTGAAAGTTCTTTTACAAGTTTTAAAAAGGTATCATAAAAGCGGAGTTTATAGGCAATTCTGTCTTCACCCCTTCCTCCGTTTGGGAAATAACAGTTTATGAAATAAAAATTGTCATATTCAAGCATTATAAAACGGCCTTCAATATCAAATTCTTCAATGCCTAAATTATAAGTGACTTTCAAAGGTTTTTCCTTACAAAAAACCCCTACGCCGGAGTAACCCTTCCTTTGAGGGCTTGAAAGATATAAATCATAGCCCGGTATTTCTTTTAAACTTTCCGGCAATTGTTCTGGGAGGCACTTAGTTTCTTGCAAAGCAACTATATCAGCCCCTGTTGAAAGAAGCCAGTCTTTAAAGCCCTTTTTCTCCACAGCCCTAAGGCCGTTTACATTCCATGATAGAAAATTCCTTCTCATAATGATATAATATCATTTTAGGAGAGTTTATGCGTAAAGGACACTATTTTTTAACTTCAGAAGCAGTTTCTGAAGGCCACCCAGATAAAGTTTGTGACCAAATTTCAGATGCGGTCTTAGATGCAATTTTGGCTAAAGATAAAACCGCCCGTGTTGCTTGTGAAACTTTTATTACCCGCGGGCTTATAATTGTCGGTGGGGAAATTACTACAAAAACTTGGGTTGATGTTGACCAAATTGCCAGAGATGTCGTTAAAAAAATTGGCTATACAGATCCCAAATACGGTTTTAATTATTCCACTTGTTCTGTGGTAAATATTATAGGAAAACAATCTCCTGATATAAGCCAAGGGGTAGATGTCGGCGGTGCAGGGGACCAAGGGTTTATGGTCGGATATGCTTGTGATGAAACAAAGGAATTTATGCCTTTACCTTTGCAGCTTTCAGAAAAGATTTTGGTTAATTTAGCTAAACTCAGACGTAATAAAACTTTGTCGTACATTGGTCCAGATAGCAAAAGCCAAGTAACTGTTGAATATAAAGACGGTAAACCTTTGCGTGTGGAAACGGTTGTTTTATCTACCCAACATACCGAAGAAATTTTAGATAAAACCGGCAATCAAATTACGGAAAAAGCAAAAAAAGAACTTATTGAAAAAGCAATAAAACCCGTCTTAAAAAATTGGGTTGATAAGGATACAAAATATTTGATTAATCCAACCGGCAAGTTCGTTATCGGCGGTCCGCAAAGTGATAGCGGTGTAACAGGCCGTAAAATTATTGTTGATACTTATGGCGGGCGTTGTGCGCACGGCGGGGGTGCTTTTAGCGGTAAAGACCCGACAAAAGTAGACCGTTCCGCCTCTTATATGGCACGCTACATCGCCAAAAATATTGTTGCGGCAGGCCTTGCAAAAGAAGTGACTGTGCATATTGCTTATGCAATCGGTAAAGCGGAACCTGTTGGGTTTTATTTGGATACTTTTGGTACAGGTAAAATAAACGACGATGAACTGACAAAAATTTGTTTGCAGGTTTTTAAAATGACCCCTAAAGCTATAATAGACCAGTTTAATTTAAGACGGCCTATTTATTTGCCTACGGCAGCTTATGGGCATTTTGGGAGGGAGGGTTTCCCGTGGGAAAAAACGGATAGAACCGCACAGCTCAAAAAACTTGCAAAAATTTAGATATAGATAAGGCTTGACAAGGGGTTTTATTACTGTTATCATTTTATGAGGATATTATGATTAAAAATTATTTAAACAAAACTATCTCTTTAATATGTTTTTTAGGTATATCTTCATCGCTTTTTGCCATTAGTTTTAATGAGCCGCGCAGCGTGATCATCCCTCAATATTCAAATGCGGTTTACAGAGACTTAAATGTATTGGACAAAATGTATCTGGAAACTAAAGAAAGCAGGGTTTTCCTATTAGAATTAGGTAAAAGGCCGACCTATTTCTGGAATAAAAAAAAGAGATTTTATTTATATCAAAAACAAACACTGAAATTTGATAATATATTTTACAACGGGGATAAAAGCAGCACTTTCGGTATAGATAATATGATTTTAGATCAGGGAAGTTTCTTTTCAGAAAAGATGTTTTTTGATAATAATTCTTCTATAACAATAAGTGGGGAAACTTCAAATCTTCTTGCCAATTATAAAGATTCTTTATATGCAGCCTTTACGTTTGGGGAGGTTTCTGACAAGTATGAAATAAATTCCCTTAATATGAAGTACAATTTGGGCAATCCCAATTTGGAAAGGGAACATATAATAAATAATTTTTTTGTGCGGAACTTAAAATTTGGTTCAGTCAAATTTCCTTCCCCCAGAATGATGATATATAACAACGACAATTCTTTTGTTGCGGTTGGTACTTCTCTGGATTTTACCTTAGTGCCGGCTAATATGGATAATACAAAAAGCTATTATGGCCCGTGGACTGTTTATGGGTCGGTTTATCCCAAGAGTTCAGGAACAAATCCTTGTGGTGATAAGCCTGATATTTGCCATAAGATTATTGAAGGGAGAGGAGAACCTGATACTGATAGTAATCTTTTTAAATGCGTAGGGCGCCCCCAAAATAGCGGATATGCAAGTTATGATCCCAATTACCCGGGGGGAAGGGATTATTGTTATGACTATCAAGTAGTGGAAACAGAAGGAGACTTAAATATATACAGTTTAAATAATTCTAAATTTTATAATAATAATCAGTCTTCTTATGAGTTTAAAGTGGAAGAGGTCTATGACCTGCAAAACGGGACAGCTACTTTAATAGAACAAGTGCCTGTTAAAACCAGAGTGGGAACTTTCGATAATAGCAAGGCCATACCGTTTGGTAAGTATACCGGATCAGGGTGGAAATTAAACGACGTAGATGTTTCCCAATCTATTTTTATTAATGGCAATTATGTAAGTTTTTTCGGAAATCCAACAGCAGCAAGTGAAGATTCTTCAAACCCCTGCTTTATTATTTGTAATGGTTTTTTATGCGAGAATAATAAAGTATATGTAAAAAATGTCAAGATTAGGGAATTAAAGGGTGGCTCGGAAAGTGCAGATGTTGTTAATTTGTGGCCGGAATCTGAAGGACGTAAACAAGATTTAGTTATTATTACCTATACAGTTGGTTTTTGCCCCGCAAAAACTGTTGATAGTGAATATGAAAGTAATTATGATCCAAGCAAAGGTAAATTAATAGAAGCTTTGCTTATAGGCAATGGTTCTTCATGGGATATCCCTAAAGTTTGTTTAAGAAGAAGAATAAAATGTAATCAACTAGATGAAACGGGGTATAACCGTTCTTATAAGTTGCTTTCAACAGATTATTAGGAGAATATATGAAAATATTTTTTTATAGTTTTATTTTACTGTTTGTTGTTGTTTCTGCTTATGCACAAAAAACTGTCAATTATGTTTCGTTTTTCCCTCCTGCCAATGTTGTTCATAGTGAAGTTGTTTTGACCCAAACTACTAATTCTTTTGATTTTGTAGATGCTCAAGGTAATGGGGCAGAAGGAACAGATTATACTGCGAAATTAGGTGGGCTTGTTTTGGGTGCGGCACCTAATTCCGAAATTACTATAAGCACAGTTACTATTGTAATACCTGCAGAATCTAAAAAAGACACTATATTAAATTTTAAAGTAGATAATATAATTAAGCTATCCTCTAAAGGGGCTTTAAAAGATGTAACAATCGGTAAAGTAAGTGAATGCGGATACTCCTATAATGATTGCACTATAGCAAGAATATCTGCAAATGATATTTCTTTTCCGTTTATTGCTAATTATCCTAAAGACTTAAATACTAATGTTCGGGTTGCAAATACTGCTAATATAGGAACTTATTTCGTAAATGATAGTTATAACTTTTTGCCGGCTTTGTCCTCCGGTGACAAATTAAAGTGGGTTAGTTTAAGGGTTAACGGAACGGAAGATTGTCGTAAATATCTTGTTAAATATTCGAGTACAGATCCGGAACCTAGTGATACGGCCTGCCATGGTCCTTCTTGGGATCAATATCAGGAAGAGACTAAGCCCGATCCGGAGGATGATCTTTAGTTTTATAAAAATTTAGAGAGGTAAATCATGATTCAAAAAGATTCAAAAGTTGCTATAGATTATACTTTAACCGTTGCCGGTAAAGTTGCAGATACTTCAAAGGGCCGTGGGCCTTTAGAATACACACAAGGTGCAGGCCAAATAATTATTGGTCTTGAAAGCGCTTTGGAAGGTAAAAAAGTCGGGGATAAAATTTCTGTAGATATTTCTGCAAAAGATGCTTACGGCGAAGTTAATAAAGAAGCTTTCCGCCGGGTACCTAAAACCGCCATACAAAATATAGAGCAGATGCATGTTGGTGATATTGTAGGCGCAAGCGCCAACGGGCATACTTTTAGGGCAAAGATTACTGAGATTACTGATACCGAAGTTGTTCTTGATTTCAACCATCCTCTTGCCGGTAAAACTTTGCATTTTGATGTAGAAATTGTTTCTGTAAAATAATTTTTGTCTTTTTTATTTAACCCCTTGTTAATTAAGACAAGGGGTTTTTATTTTTTAATTTTCCCGTCGTAAAAAAGGCTTGACTTGCGTTTTTTTTTTTTTTTTTTTT
>CADAFA010000044.1 GCA_902787065.1 uncultured Elusimicrobium sp. | reverse complement strand
CATCAAAATACTCCCGCACAAAAAATTTTGCACCGAGTTTATGGGCAAGTGCTCGGGCCTTTTCCTCATCAATACCCTGATTGCTGACGACAGATACCGCCACTTCCTTTATATTTTTTGCAGCTTGGCGCACAAAATCTTGCATAGCCTCAAAAGATTTTGCCGAATACTTTGGCGCAGGGCGTACGATTTTGAGCCATGTTTCATTATCGGTAGCATTCAAACTTATATTTATTTTATCGATATACGGCGCTAGTTCTTTTGTGATATCGCGCCCCCAAACAAGGGAGCCAAGGCCCAAAGTATTAAGACGTAAAGAATAAGGATATTTTGCTTTCAAATTTTTGGCAACTTCAAGCAAAACGGGGAGTGCCATAGTAGGCTCCCCATAACCGCAAAAAATAATTTCTTTAGGTGTAAAACCGGCGGAAATTTGTTTATCAATTTCCGCTAAAACTTCGCTTGCATTTGGCTCTTTGCCATCTAAATCTAAATTATAATTATGGAACATTTTGCTGCCTTTGCTTTTTGCGCAAAACACACAAGCATTAGGGCAGCGGTTAGTCAAATTAATATATAGAGAATCTTTAAATTGATAAACTATTGTCATATTGTAACCTTTATTTTGCAACCCCACTCCTAACCTCTCCGCCTTTGCAAGCAAAGGGGCGAGGAATTAGAAGAAATACTCCTTTTACTCCCCTCCCCTTTCGTAAGAAAGGCGGAGGGGCTGGGGGTGGGGTTATTAAATAAAAATCTCATACTCCTACATAAATTATACAATTTAATTGATATAATTAAGTATGGGAAATTTGCTTTTATTATCTTGTTGCGCGCCTTGCAGCGCAGGCGTAATTAAAAAACTTGCCAAGGAAGGCAAAAAGTTTTCCGTTTTGTTTTTTAACCCAAATATTGCACCCGAGGAAGAATATCAAAAACGATTAAATGCAAACAAAAAAGTATGTGAACATTTCGGCATAAATTTTATTGAACTCCCTTATAACCATGAAGTATGGTTTAAAGCCGTTGCCGAAGGTTTTGAGAGTGAGCCTGAGCGCGGCGCGCGTTGCAAAAGATGCTTTTTATACCGTCTAAGACAAGCAGCAAAATATGCAAAAGAAAACGGCTTTACGGAGTTTAGTTCCGTCTTAGGTATTTCCCGCTACAAAGATTTGGAAAGTGTAAATACTGCCGCAGAAATTGCACAAAAAGAATTTGATATCGCTTATGATTTTACAAATTGGCGTAAAAATTCCGGCGAACAAGAGGGTTTAAAAATTGCCAAGCAATTAAATTTATACATTCAAAATTACTGTGGATGTGAGTTTAGTAAAAGATAATAGTATAAAAATCAGTAAAAGAGATAAACACTGCGTCCGGCAATAACATTCTTATATACTGCACCTAATTTTTCACATATTTTATTTGCTTGATTATTATTAGCATCTACAATACAAGTACCCTGATTCTTTGCACCGTAACTAGACATATAATACCCATATCTAAACTCTAATTCAACATCCGTATTATTAACTTCATATATAACAGCGTTGCTATCATTTGGAAACATAAACCAACCCCAATCGGTATAATAATAATTGCCATTTTTTCTATTATATGGAACATCTACATCCAAATCATCCATATTTGTTGTCCAAACATTATGTATTAAACGATAATTTGTTCTGGCTTCAACCAATGCTCGCATGGTAGGGTAAAGCCCTTTGATTTTTGCCACTTTAGTTGCCACCTGATATTGCGGGATTGCAATTGCCGCCAAAATACCTATAATTATAACTACCACAAGCAACTCAAGTAAAGTAAAACCTTTGCAATTTTTTTGTTTTTCTTTTTTCATTTTATTTCTCCTTTATTTCAAATTACTTCCTTTATTGCCCTCACCCGTCGTGGACGGGCGGAGGGTGGCAAGCAAAAACTTGTTTTTTGCTTGACGGATGGGGGATTAGTTTTCCTATTTTATTTTCCTTATTTATCCCCCTCTGCCTCACAAGAAACGACACTTGCTCGGCATCTCCCGCCCGTCTGACAAAGCAGACGGGTGGCGACAATAAGGAAATTAAGCCAAATAAAAACGGTGTTGTAAATTTTGGCACAGTATTTTGCATTTAGAGAAGGCGCGACGAGCGAGGTATACCGAGAGTGGGGCGAAGCCCCCGTGTATCCGAGCGAGGAGCAACGCACTATAAATGCAAAAGACGAAGCCAAATAAAAACGGCCCTTATCTCGGGGCCTATGAAATACCCTCAATAATAGCCGTAGCTTATCATAACTGATAAACATTTGGCATATAGCACCTTGGGGATCAACCAAGTTACTATATGCCTTAACGACCATTTTTGGTTTTCATAGGCGCTATTTCTAGCTATCCGTTTCTAACGGTTCCAAAAACAGTTTTAAATTTTTTTAAGCCGCCCAATTCACTTACGGCTTACATTAAAATCAACCTCTTAATAAAAGTATAACATATTATGCTAAATTATTCATCCCTGTAAATTTCACAATTCTGAATATCTAAATTTGCACATAAATTATTTAAATCATCTTCGCCTTTGGCGATAAGTAAAATTTTATCCCCTTCCTGAAGTTCGGTTGCACCGCGGGCAATTATATATTTACCGCCGCGTTTTAACATTATGGGCAAAGCATTATCTTCAAGCCCGAGCTGGCGGATGGTATTACCATGCTTTAGCATTTCAGGCGTTACTTTAATTTCAGAAGTAATTGCAATATCTTCCGGCACATATACAGCAAAATCTTTATGCTTAAATTCTGTTTCTATTACACCGAAGATTTTTGCAAATAAAGGAACTGTCGTACCTTGCAAAACTAAAGAAATAATTGTTATAAAAAATACAATATTAAAAATTGTTTTTGCGAAAGGAACCCCGTCAACATAAGGGTAAGTGGCAAAAATAATAGGAACGGCACCTCGCAGGCCAACCCAAGAAATAAATAGTTTCCCGTTCCTTGTTATATGTTTAAACGGCAATAAGCACAAAAACACCGTTAAAGGCCTTGCAATAAAAGTCATAAATAAAGCGACACCAATCGCCAAAGGTGCAACTATAATAAGTTCACGCGGATTAACCAAAAGCCCAAGGGCCAAAAACATTATTATTTGGCAAAGCCAGGCAATACCGTCAAAAAACACAACGACACTTTTTTTGTAAGCTACTTTATTATTGCCGACCACAAGGCCCGCTATATAAACTGCCAAATAACCGTTACCGTGTAAAGCATCAGTTGCGGAAAATATAAACAAAGCAATTGCCAAAAGAAAAACGGAATATAAGGAAGAATAATCTAAATTTATATGGTTCATTACAAAAACCGCAATACGCCCAAAAATATAGCCCAAAATAATACCTAAAAATAATTGTATAACCAAGGTCCAAAGCATAATATCAAAACTTAAATTGCTTAGTTTGATAAAACTAATAAGCATAATCGTAAGCATATAAGCCATAGGGTCATTACTGCCGCTTTCAAGCTCAAGCAAAGCGCGAACATCACCTTTAATATGTAAATTCTTTGCACGTAAAATTGAAAAAACCGAGGCCGAATCTGTTGACGACATTACCGCCGCAAGCAACAAACAACCCATTAAACCAAGTTCAAATTTTAAGGAAGGGAAAATATAGGCAAATAGCCCTGTAAATAAAGCAGTTAAAATAACACCGACAGTAGATAAAATTATACCTTCTTTAGCTATCGGCTTAATATCACTGCCCCTCGTATCCATACCGCCGGAAAATAAGATAATGCTTAACGCAACCATGCCAATAAATTGCGTCGCTTTATAGTTTGAAAATTGTATACCAAGGCCGTCACTTCCAAAAGCCATACCGACAACTAAGAACAAAAGTAAAGCCGGCACGCCAAAGCGGTAACCTGTTTTACCAGCTAATATGCTGATAAATAAAAGTATTGAACCAATTAATAAAAAATTCCCGGCACTAAATATCATTTAAGCCCCTTAAATTACATCTTAAAATTTTCGCCTAAATATAATTTGCGGGCCTTTTCATCATTTAAGAGTTTATCGGGGCTGCCTTCAACTAAAATTTTACCGTCGTAAATTAAATAGGCTCGCTCTGTTAAAGGCAGGGTTTCACGGACATTATGGTCCGTAATCAAAATACCAAGCCCACGGCTTTTAAGTTTAAAAATCATTTCACGAAGTTCCGCTACGGTTATAGGGTCAATACCCACAAAAGGTTCATCAAGCAAAATAATTTTAGGGTTACTTATCATACAACGTGCAATTTCCATGCGGCGCTTTTCCCCGCCGGATAAAGTCCACGCTTTTTGTTTGGCAAGTTTTGTGAGGCCGAATTCAGTTAAAAGCTGGTCCACCCTATCTGCCCGTTTTTTGGCATCGGGTTCAAGGCGTTCCAAAATTGCAAGCAAATTTTCTTCAACAGTTAAACCGCGGAAAATAGTTGGTTCTTGTGCCAAATAGCCAAGCCCACATCGTGCGCGCTCATACATAGGTAAAGCGGTAACATCTTTGCCGTCAATAAAAACTTTCCCTGAAGTTGCTGCGATAAAACCTACTATCATATAAAATGAAGTTGTTTTCCCCGCCCCGTTTGGGCCAAGCAAACCCACGATTTCCCCGGAATTTATTTTTAAGGAAACCCCTTTAACTACAAGCCTTTCTTTATATGCTTTTTTTAAATCTATGCCTAAAAGTTCCATAATTATTCCTTTAACTTTTTTAAATTTTCCTGTGTCATTAAATTTTTTTGCAAAGTCAACCAACCTTGCGTTTTACCTGTTGCTTTAAATCTTTCGGTCCTAGTATCTATAACAATTTTATCAGCTTCCAAAGCATAACTGCCGTCTTTATTTTTACCAAGCACTATGGGGCGGACAGAAAGTGCCTCAAAAATACCGCTTACTCTGTCAAAAGTTATTTCTTCGGCTTTCAAAGTGTTTTCTTTATCGCTTAATTGAACTTTACCTATTGCTTTAAAAAAATTTGCTTTATTTGAAAATTCTACCTTATTTGCAAGCAAAGTATATATATTTTCCGGTGTTGTGTAAACTATTTTAACCTGTGCTTTTTTTGAAGACTGGGCAAAACCTGTATCCTTTCTTTGATTATAAAATACACGGTTTGCATTTAAAGTTAAGGATGTATCCTTCTCCGTACGCGATAAAAAAACATTGCCGGAAAGCTCATAAATTTTATCTTTCCTTTTTGACAAAGCTCTGTCAGCGAAAATTTTATATATTTCATTTTCATACCGAACATTGCCGATAAATTCTTCTTCAAAACTATCTTTTCTGATAATCCATTTATCACTTTTTACCATGCCACCAAGAAGCATAGATAAATCTTGCTCCGTCTGGCTTAGTACAAACGGGGCAAGAAAAACGAAAGTAAAAAGCAAAAATATCTTTTTCATTTTAACGGTTGTAATCCTTTTAAATCGGGGGGTAAATCAGTAACCTGTTTATAAATTTCAATATTTGAAAAGCCCCTATCTGCTTTAAGCGCTTTACCTTTAACTGTAACACCGCTACGTTTTAAAACAAAAGGGACATCAGTCCACGATACTTTTGTGTTAGTATTGTAATAAAGTTTAGAGGTAGTAAGTTTTAAATCTTCCACTTTAACCGTAACTACAACCGAACCTGTAAAAGTGATAATCCCTTCTTTAAAAGTTCCTTTTTTAGCAGTTAAAACGGCGTCCCCTTTGCTTTGCTTAAAGGTAATTTGGGGGTTATCCATCATAACATCCTGATTATCATAAAAATCTGCCCCTGTTGCTTTTAATTGCCAGGTACTCTCGCCGCCGGCGGTCTCCCGCATAATAACCCCTTCTGCCCTTTGGGCAGGTACTTTAGCCTCGCCGTTTGAAGTACTTTTTTGGCAGGCACTAAGTAAAATTAAAAAGGTTAATATTAAAAGTTTTTTCATTTTATTTTTTTGCTAAAGCAATAAATTCAATTAAATTATCTTTATCTAAAAAACCTATAACTTTTTTCTTTTTATCTACAACAGGAGCATTATCAAATTTGCGCGCATTGATTATTTTGGCTGCTTCAATAGCAGGCATATCTTGCGGGAAGGCAAAAGGGTTTTTTGTCATAACTTCGGTAATTTTTAAATTGAGAACACTTTGCTTTTTTTGCAAAAGTCTTCTCAAATCCCCGTCAGTAAAAAAACCTTTTAACAAACCTTTTTTATCAACAATGGCAGCTGCACCGGTTTTGTTTTTTGTCATAACAAATAAAGCATCTTGCACCGTTGCCCCTTCTAAAACAGTAGGGTTTTTACCTTTAAACATAATATCTTTTACAAAGTAAGTTAACAGTTTACCAAGTGTACCCCCCGGGTGAAAAAAAGCAAAATCTTCTTTATGGAAATTTTTGATTTTCATCAAACAAATTGCTAAAGCGTCACCCAAAGCGAGCATCGCAGTTGTGGAAGATGTGGGCGCTAAATTATAAGGGCAGGCTTCGCGTTTGATTTGTACTTCAAGGCAAATATCAGCTATTTTACCGAGGGTGGAATTTTTATGCCCTGTTAAAGCAATAATTTTAATTTTTTCTTTTTTAAGGGGTGTTAAAATTTTACTAAGTTCCTCAGTTTCACCGGAAAATGACAGAGCAAGGACAATGTCTTTTTCGGTTATCATACCAAGATCACCATGCAAAGCCTCAGTGGGATGGACAAAAAATGAGGGTGTTCCTGTTGAGGCTAAAGTAGCAGAAATTTTACGCCCGATATGCCCGCTTTTACCAATGCCGACAACTACAAGCCGCCCGCCTGATTTGCTTACAGCCATAACTGCTTTAACAAAATTTTTACCTAAAATCTTTGCGGTATCTTTAAGAGCAGTTTCTTCGGAAATAAAAACTTCTTTTGCAATTTTTAAAATATCTTTATCCTGCATTTTTTGATTTATTTTAGCCATGGGGTAACCTCCGCTGAAATTGTCCTTTTATGA
>CADAFA010000043.1 GCA_902787065.1 uncultured Elusimicrobium sp. | reverse complement strand
TTACTAATACTCCACTTTATCTTTCTTATTTACCCAAATTTTAAACGGTTTGGGTGCATCTTTTAAAGCTAGATGATGCGTCTTTATTTTGCGCTTATTTTCGCTTAAAGCAATTTCTTTGTAAATAAAACTGTCGTCAAAGCCGGCGCGCGCGGCAATTTTCTTTTCCGCCGCATAATAAAGCGCTTTCGGGCGCGCCCAATAAATTGCGCCAAGGCACATAGGGCATGGCTCTGCGCTTGCATAAATAATGCAACCGTTAAGTTGAAAATCTTTTAATTTTTTGCACGCTTTGCGTATGGCATTGACTTCCGCATGAGCGGTTGGATCGTCAGAACTTGTAACGGTATTATGCGCTTTTGCAAGCACTTTACCGTCTTTAACAATAACCGCCCCGAAAGGGCCGCCTTTACCGTTTCTTGCGCTTTTAGCCGCTAATTCTATGGCCATTTGTAAAAACTTTTCGTGTTCGGATAGTTTCATTTAATCCTCCCTATAATGCGTGCCTAAACTTTGTTTATTTTTTAAGGCACCGTAAGTTACAAGTAATGCGGTTTGGGCCCCGTCGCGCAGATGTAGAAGTTCGGGGGTAAGTTTGCAACCTTTGTAAAATACATCAATTTCGTTTTTTAAATGTCTTAAAATCTTTTCGGCACGTGTTAAGCGGTCTTTACTCCTAATCAGGCCGACATAATTCCACATAGTATTTTTTATGACGGAAATATCTTGTAAAATTAAATTTACGTCAGGCTCTTTTTCCGCCATGCGCCAAACTTTTGGGGCAGGTAAATAGAATTTTTTTGTTTTGATTTCTTTAATATCAGCCTCTGCGCAAAGTGCTGCAAAAGCAACAGCCTCAAGCAAAGAACTGCTGGCAAGACGGTTTGCGCCATGAAAGCCTGTGCAGGCACATTCGCCGACTGCGTTTAAGTTCAAAATATTTGTGCGTCCTGCTAAATCGGTAAAAATACCGCCGCAAAAATAGTGCATGGCAGGCATTACGGGAATAGGTTGCTTTGTAATATCCACACCGCTTTTTAGGCAAGTTTTGTAAATATTCGGAAAGCGGTTTTTAATAAATTCCGGTTTCATTGATTTGAGGGAAAGATAAACACAGTCATCTTTAGTTTTAAGGCGTTCGTGTTCAATAGCGCGCGCCACGATATCACGCGGGGCAAGGTCTTTTAATTTATGGTAATTTTGCATAAAAGGCTTGCCGAATTTATTGATTAAAACTGCGCCTTCACCGCGGACTGCCTCTGAAATCAAAGCATTTCTGCCCCCTAAGGCAAAAACAGTCGGGTGAAATTGAGTATATTCCATATTAATAACGCGTGCGCCAATGCGGTAGGCCATCGCAATACCGCTGCCGTAAAGTGTATCAATATTTGTAGTGTATTTGAAAATTTGGCCTAGGCCGCCCGTAGCAAGCACCGTTTTCTTAGCAACAACCGCAAAAACATTTTTGGTTTTATTGTCTAAAATATAAGCACCGAAACAAGTTAATGGTTTATATAAATCTTGCGGGTTTTGTGAATTGTGCGATAAAGTTAAAAGATCAATTGCCGACGCGTTCTCAATAATTTTTACATTTTTTAATTTTTTTAAAGCATTTTGCATTGAATCAATTAATGCTTTGCCCGTTGCATCTTTACTATATAAAATGCGGCGTTTTGAGTGGGCAGCTTCTTTAGTTAAGGCGAATTTACCATCGGCATTTTTATTAAAATTTGTTTTAAATGTCTTAATAAAATATTTTTCAATTACTTTAAAACCTTCACGGCAAGCGGTTAAAACTGCCTCTTCATTACATACACCGCAACCGGCACGTTGAATATCTTTTAGGAGTAATTTGAAATCGGGTTTATCTTCGTAAATTATACCGCCTTGTGCTAAAGAACTGTCGCAATCTGTTAATTTTTCGGCCGAAATTAAGGTACATTTAAAACCTGCCGCGCCCAAAATATAGGCATAAAGCGAACCTGCAATACCGCTACCGATAACCAAAACATCTGTTTTTATTGTTTTCATACTAACTCCTAAAAAATAAACCCTTCAAGATTTTTCGCAAGCAAAGCATAATTCTTTGCCGGTACTTCTTCCGCGCGTGATGATACTTTTAAACCGGAACTGACTAAAATTTTTGCTAAAGCGGTTTTATCTTTTTTAAACTTTTCCACTAAAGCATTTAAAACTGTTTTGCGGCGGTAAGAAAAGCAGGTTTTAACCGTTTCTTTAAAGTTAGCATAATGTGCAGCATTTGTAAATAGTTTCTGTGGGCGCGGTGTTATAAAAAGAACTTCACTTTCTACTTTAGGTGGTGGGTTAAAACTGCCTGGGCTAACACGGCAGACTGGCCTGCTTTGCGCAAGTGCTTGGAATAAAACACTTAACGCACCGTAATGTTTACTTTCCGGTAAAGCATAAAGTTTTTGAGCTTGCTCGCGCTGAAACATAAAAACTGCAGAGGAAAAATTTTCTAATTCTAAAACTCTTAGTAAAATTTTTGCCGCATCAATATAGGGTAAATTGCTGACGAAATTAAGTTTTTCTTCTTTATTTAAAAACTTTAGATCAATGTCAAGAAAATTACTTTCGATTATTTTTACGACAGCCCAATCAGGTAAAGTTTCTTTTAGTTTTTGTACCATTAACGGGTCAATTTCTATGACGGTAAAATTTTGAATACCCCGTTCAATTAAGGGCAAAGTCAAAGCACCTTGGCCGGGGCCGATTTCGATTAATGTTCCATCCAAATTTTCAACAGTGGTATCAATTATTTTATTTATTATTCCTTTATTTATTAAAAAATGTTGGCCGTATTTTTTCATAATTAATCCTCAAGAATTGCAATATTGCTTTTAATAATTTTATTTTCCGGGTCTTCTTTTAATGCTAAAGCATAAAGTTCTTTTGCGTGGGTTTCATCACCCATAACGATAGAGGCTGTGCCTTGGGCTAGATATACAAGAGCTTTTTGTTGTGAATTTTGTGCTTTGGTTTGCGTTGTTTCAAGTATTTTTATTGCTTCTTGCCCTTGCCCCAAGGTTAAATATACCAAAGCAAGCAAAAGTGAATTTTCAAAAGTTTTATCATTTTCAAAACGGATATTTGCTGAAGGTAAAATATCTTCCATAAACCTCATCCAGCCTTTACCGGCAACCCAAAGTCCCATATCGTTTCCTACCATATAAGGATTATAGCCTGCTTTAGAATTGTTCTTCATAGTAGAAAGGTTTGATGGACCGGTTTCCGCCTGTTGTAAGGTGGAAGGATCTTGAATTGGGGTTGAAGCTTTTAAAGCCATTTTTACCTGATACTCTTGCCCCGCATTTTGTAAGACATTGTTTAAGCCGTTAAAGATATTTTCCAATTGAGTTAAGCGGGTTTCTTCATTAGAAGAAATTAAAATAAAACTACGTTCAAAAGTGGTATTGCTTAAGGCTTTTTCTTGTTCAAGTACTGCATTTGCAAAGGCACTTTTTGTACCTTCCTTAACTTTATTTTCTTTTAAAGTACTAGGTTTTTGTTTAGGTTCCAAAGATACTTCCACTTCAATATTTATTTGCTTTGTAGCAGGTACTTTTTTTAAACGGTTTTTAAAACTTTCAAGCTGTGGGTTCTTAAATTGTTGAGGTAAACCGTTTGTATTTTTGTTTTTACCCTTTTGTTTTTTTTGCTTTTGTGTTTTATTTTCTGAACCGCTGTAAGTTAAAGATAAGGCAAGGCCACCGTCTTCAAGGGGGGAAATTAAAAACCCTTGTGCAAATAAGGTTAAAGAATTTTTTATTTCTTCGTCTTCTAAAAGCAAATTGATATAGCGAGCCCGGGCGATAGAATCCCCCGGTTTTAGGCGGAGTGCTTTTTTATAATTTATTTTAGCATTATTTTTATTGCCCAATTTTTCTTCTAAAACCGCTAAAGATAACAAAGCTTCCTCATAATTGGGGTAAAGTATTAGCGCCTGTTTAAAAGAATCTTTGGCAGTATCATCCCTTCCTAGAATTTCAAGTAAAGAAGCGAGTTGATAGAAATAAAGCGGGTTACGTTTGTCTAAATCCGTGGCGGTACGAAAATGGTAAAGGGCTTCTTCATAATTACCTAAAGCGGCATAAGTTGACCCTAAATTCATGTGGGTATCCGGACGGTTTGGTGCATATTTTAAAGCCTTTTTAAAACACTCTAAGGCCTCTTTAATTTTGCCTTGCCAAGCATAAGAAATACCCAGTAATTGATGTGCTTCTGGATTTTTAGAATCAAGTTTTAAAGCACTTTTATATTCGGCAATTGCAGGTTGCACTTGCCCTTGCCAATAAAGCGAAATACCCAAAAAAATATGTGTATATGGTTCTTTAGGGTTTTTGACAACTGCTTTTGCAAAAATTTGTGAGGCCTCTTTGTATCGTGCGGCGGCTAAGTCCCCAAGGCCTTGGCGGAGGTTTTCCCTGCTTTGGTCCTTCATTAAAGATTCCCAATAAGTTGGATAAGTGCCGTCTAAGTTTGCTTGCGTTCCGTTGATACCAAAGCCGGAACCACCTAAAAATTGCGGTAGAGCCGCATAAATTTGTGTAGCTAAATTTAGAAAAATAAGAGTAAAAACAAGCACTTTCCCCATACATTAAATTATAGCATTTAGATATAAAAGCGCCAAGTAGGAAAAGGTACTTGGCGCTTGTGTGGCTTTGGGGTTAGGCAGTTAAGGAGGACTGCCTTGTGGGTGTTTAGGGTAAGGAAGTAATAATATTGGAAGTGTTGTTAATGGTGTGTGCGTGGCGGTAGATAATACAGTCACACTTTTGCATAAAATCTATATCTTTAAGTAAGAAGTTGGCCTCTATTTTGTTTTGGTTTAAAAAGTTTTTTAAATTTTTATCAAACTTTTCTAATTTTTTTAAAGAGGCAGGGTGTTTCATCTTTATTATTTTTTTAAACTCTTCTTTTAAATAATTTTCTGATTGCAAATGCCAGCACAAAGTCATATTTTTTTTACTTGCTGTTTTTAAAGCCCTTTCTAATGAATGAAAAAGTTTAAGTTTTTTTTCATCAAAATTACTTATAGTGAACCATCTTAAAGTTAAATATTGCATAGTTATATTCGTGATATTTCTACTTTCCATTTTTTATCGCGGTGCAAATATTTGTTTTTAAGATGAAGAGGTAAGGTAAACCTTTCTTCTTCCACTTCATGCCCGCACACTTTATAGGGGCCAATATGGCAAATCGTTACACCGGAAAAATAATTTTTTAAAGCCTCATCAATTTGCTTAAATTCTTGAACTTGTTCAAGTAAAACTTGGCGCCTGTCTAAAAGTTCCTTTAAAGTTTTATAAAGTTCCGCCCAAGTTGGGTTATACTGCTTGTTGTTTGTAATAATTGTTGTTGCTTGTTGTTTTTCTTCCTTCATAAAAACTCCTGTAACACCTTGTTTTTAAACTTTCGCGCCCACGCTTTGCCGCTTTTGCGGCACTCCTAAAAAAGGAGGGGTGGGAGAGCCGTCTCACAATTAAAAACAAGTTCTAATTGCTTTTAGCGCGGGCGCTAAGTTTTTTTGATTTGGCGATTTTTTAAAAATCGTATCAAATCTGATACAACTGTATCAAATATTTTTTAACTTGTCAAATTTTAGACGGAGAATTTGAGTTTGACATCAGCCCTTTTTTATGCTATAAATTAATATGAGGGGATTATATTATGGATTTAGGGCAAAAAATAGAAAAACTTCTTAAACTCACATCCATGACTAAGGTAGAACTTGCAAGAAAATTGGGGTTAAAAGATTCGAGCGTAATTTCACATTGGGTGAAAAATCGTTTTAGACCGGATAGAAAAAATTTACAAAAACTTTCTATAACTTTTAATAAACCTTTGTCTTATTTCGAAGAAGATTTAAAGGAGAATATGTCTGGTGAAAATTCTTTTGAAATAAGGGAAGGCACTTCTACAGCAAAAAGTTTGTATGAACTTATATCTTCTTTGCCGTCATCAAAACATATAGGTATTGCTATGGAAATTCAAAGTGAATTTTTTGATTTGCCTTATACTTTTGAATACGAAGAATTTTTACCTGTAATGTTTGATGCAAAAAACAAAGAAACTTTTGCTTTAAAAATTAAGTCAAAAACTGCCTGCCCATGGTCGGAGAAGGGGGAATTTGCTTTATTTGTTAAGGCTGAATCTGTCCAAAGTGGGAAAATTGCTTTAATTAGGTATAGAAATAAGTATTGCATCAAAAAATTAACTTTAGAAGGGGAAGATATAATTTTATCTACTCCAACGAAAGAAACAAAAGTATCACAAAATGAAATATTAATTGTGGCTAAACTTATGGCTTTTTACCGTCGTCCACAATAATTAATTTTTTATTTTAAATTTCTTCTATATTTTTTTTTTTTTTTTTCTAAAATATTAATATAAGTTATATTTTTGTGAGGTAATTTATGTTAAAAAATTATAGAAAAAATTGTAAAGAAAATTATAAAGGTTTTACTTTGTTAGAATTATTGGTGGTTGTTTTAATTATCGGTATATTGGCGGCAATTGCTTTACCGCAGTATAAAAAAGCAGTTATTAAAAGTAGGTTCGCAAAAGTTAAGTCTAATGTTCATACATTAGTTTCGGCGATAGAAAGATATTATCTTATTCATAATGCTTATCCTGTAGGGTTGGCTGTATTGGATGTAGAAGTAAAAAATAAAGATGATGAATACTATTATACCAATACAATAGGGGATGTCGGGGGAGTAATAGGAAATAAATATGGCAAATCTATGTTAAATTATTATATTGCACTTGATGAAAATAATTCTTCAGACGATATTAGAGCTAACACTTATTATTGTATAGCTTATGACAATGCGTACTTCGGTAAAGATGGTAATTTATTGAATCAAATCTGTCAAACAGATACCGGAAAAAAAGAATACAGTTTTAAAAACAAAAACAATTTATATACTGGGTATGCTTATTAATTATTTATTGTAGGTCTTATTTAACCCTTCATCTAAAGAAAGGAATTTTTGTCCGGTCAAATCAACCCATTTTTTTGAATTACATGCCCAATGGCCGGGGGCAAGGGCCTCGGCAACTTTATCATAATTTAAGGCGGGAACAGTATTCGTAATTTTTGCAATAAAGCCATAACAAGCTCCAGCAAATTTAAGCATAAACGGCGGTAAATTTAAAATTATCGGTTTTTTTACACTCATTGCTAAAGCAAGTTTACTGATAAAATCTTCCCAAGTATAAATAGCATTTTCCGAGATAAAAAAAGTTTCATTTTTAGTTTTATCATTTGTAGCAGCCAATATTAAAGCATCTACCAAGTCCCCTACATATACAAAGCTGAAATACATATCTTTCTTTGATGGATTTACCATTAAACCTCGTTTAACCCAAGCAGAAATTTTAGAAACGCCTGCCTCCGCCCCGCCGTAAACTGTGGGTGCCCGTAAAATTGTATAAGTAATGTGGGGTGGGAGTTTTTTTACCTCAATTTCACCCATAAGTTTTGTTTTTCCGTAATCTGAAACAGGGTCACAGGGGTAAGTTTCATCAATCAAATCTTTAGTGTTTTTTGAAGGCCCAGCCGCAGCTAAAGATGATTGATAAACGAAGTGTTTCACAGTTTGTGCCAGTTCAACTGCTTTAACTAAATTTGCTGTTAATTTAGCATTTCCCTTTTCAAATTCTTGTTTATTATTTGCAAATAAAACGGCTGCCAGATGAAAAACTATATCAACATTTTTTAAGTTCTCTGTTAAATTGTTAATGTTAAAGTAATCTACTTTTACGGTTTTTATTCCCTCTTGACTTTGCGGGGCAGAGCGCCTTGAAAAAACAGTTACTTCCCAACCCTGTTTTATAAGGGCAGAGGCCAAGCGTTTTCCTACAAAACCTTTTCCGCCTGTAATAACTGCTTTCATTAATCTTTATGCTCCTGTTTAATTAGAGTTTTTACTTGTTTTAAATCATTTGTAATAGTATCTATACTGTTTTGTAATTGTTCTAAAGCTTCTTTCTTTTTTGTAAGGCCCAAATTTTCAAGCCCAGTTTCAATTTCTTGGGTGGTAGGATAAATTTTCTTTTTAAGGCGCATATAAGGTGTTTTCCCGTCTAATAGCGGGAAAATATTTAATAAAATGTATAAAAACACAATTACCAAAGCTATATCAAATAAACTGTTGAAAATATGGCTTTTACCGAGTAAAATTACTCTGCTAACTATGGTAAGAATAAGCATGATAAAAAAGGCTACCACGGCCCAAGTAAACATAATAGTTAAAGCCCCATCGGCATAATGCGGGTAACAAATTATTACCGCAAAACAACATAGACTGATTAAAAACGTTCTCCATAAAATAAGCATGTTAAATCTCCTGTTTAAATTCTACTGTTACAGTTAAAATTTCCTTTCCGAAATCTTCAGGTAAGGGGGGGCAGTCCTCTAAATTTCTTACTGCGCTTAAAGCGGCATAATCATAAGCATCATCTTTTGAACTTTTTTCAATTTGCACTTCGTAGACTGCCCCGTTTTTATCTATATTAAAGGATACTAAGGCTTTTAATCCTTGCCCGTTTTTTGGTTTAGTTTTTTGCCAAGAAGTCCACAGAGCATTACGTACTTGGGTTATATACCAAGGGTAAGGGAAATTAGTAAAGCTTGCTTGGACAGTTCTTTCAGCTCCCCCTTGGCCCGCAGTACTTAAAGAGTGTAAAGAAGAAACATCTAAATTATCTGTTTCCACTTGGTCTAAGACACTTGGTTTGGATAGGGTAATTTTTTTCTTCTCTTTTTTTTGTTTTTTTGTAGATATTTGTGTTTTTGAATTATATTCTTTGCTTACTGTTTTAGTTTCTGCTTTAATTTCACTTTTAACTTCTGTCTTGATTTCTTGGGAGTCTGTTTTTGTTTCCTCTTTTTCAGCCGCCTTGGGGGTTGAGGGAGTTTCTTGTTGCGGTGCACCATAGCGCATCGGTTCGGAATTTTGGCCTATGAAATCAATAGTATACATCGCTTTTTCTTTTTGCTTTATCGGGCTTGAGGCTATGCAAAAGACAAGCAAGCAAAAAAGTATAAAATGTATGGACAGAGAATAAAAAAGAGCTAGATTCATTTTACCTCTATTTATTTATAACACCTATACCCAGCCTTGCTGCACCGAGTTTTTTAGCAATATCAAAAACTTGTACAACCTTTTCTATCGGAACAGTTTTATCAGCTTGTACCAAAATCGTTTTTTCTTGTGCTTTTCCAAGATGTAAAATAAGTTCTTCTTCAAGTTTATTTAAATCGGTGTTACGGCTTTGGACAAGGATTTCACCTTCTTTTAAAATTTCCACTTTAATTAAATTATCTTCGCTAACGGTGTTTACGGCTTTGGCAGAAGGTAAATCTACATTCAGTTGCGATTGTACAATAAAAGGCGTCATAACCATAAAAATAATAAGCAAAATTAAGGTTATATCAATGAAAGGGACCATATTTATTTCGCCCATCAGTCCCCTAGTTTGAAGGCGGCGTTTCCTCATTTAATAACCTCGTAAACAGGTTTTTTTGTTACATTTATGGGTTTACTGTTTTCATTTGTTTTTGCGGCTATGAGTTCCTGTGCCAGGTATTCCATGTCTTTAGTAAAGAAGTTTACTTTGCTTAAAAAGTAGTTATAGGCTATTAAGGCCGGGACTGCGACAAATAAACCTGCTGCGGTATTAATAAGGGCCTCTGAAATACCTTTTGCTACTGCTGAAGCCCCTGCCCCGCTTGCTAGGGAAAGGTCCGAAAATGCACGCATAACGCCCAAAACTGTACCAAATAGACCGATAAATGGGGTTGTGCTAGCAAGAGTAGCCAAAGCTGAAAGTTTACGTGATAATTGGGCTGCTTCCCAATCTATAATAGTGTTTGAGACTTCATTAAGTTCGGCAAGATTCTTTTTCTCCGATTTAAGTAAATTTAGCGTTAGGCGTGCAGCCGGTGTATTTGAATATCCTTTAACGCGGCAAGCATCAAAAATTTTAGGACCAAGACCTTCGGTAGAAACGGTTTTCCTAATAAAAGACATTAATTTTCTTGATTTGTTTATTGTTCTTCTATATTTAAAAAATCTTTCAATCATTAAAGAAAGAGAATAAACTGATAAACATATCAAAAGTATTAAAACTACGCCTCCTGCTTTGAAAAGTTCCTGTATACTGTTTACTTGTGAAAAGTCCATAAGACCTCCTATAAAATTTTACAAAAAACTAAAATCCATAAAATTAAATTTGAAACTACACCTGCCAACACATCATCTAAAACGATTTCCGCCCCTTTTAAACAATATTTTTTACGTATTTCTGAGGGCAGTTTGGTGGCAATATTTTCCGCTTTTTTTATAAAGGCAAGTTTTGTAGTGTCAAAAATGCGAAATAACACTAAAGCTAAAATCGCCGTTTTTAGTGAGTATGGTAAGAATGCCGCGGAAACAAAAAAACCCGCGATTTCATCAATAACTATTTTAGGGTTATCTTCCGCCCCTTCAAAATGTACTTTCTGGGATACATATATTGCAAATAAAATTATCCCAATCAGTAAGAAAACATAAGCCCAAAAAGATACCGGCCCAAGTATTAAATAAATCAAAAATGCCTCTATTGAACCAAGCAAACCTGCACCTGTATTCTTTTTGTTTTTTAAAATAGCAGTGGGTAAATAACTTATAAAAGCACCGCTTGCAAAAAATTTTAAGGCATTTTGTTTCATAATTATTTAATCGGTAAACTCCAAGATTCTTTTAAAAGCGCCCAATTGTTTTTTAAATAAGTTATTGCGCTTAAGCAAGTAACCGCAGCGGCGATAACCGTTGTCGGGTAAGGTAAGGCGGATAATATTTCGCTTACCAAGGTCAGATTTTCTTTTAAAGCGCCTTTTGTTAAAGGTATGCAGAAGTAAATATCCGCAATAACGAAAATTAAACCTATTGCTATAAGTTGCACTGTTGTTTTAAATTTACCCCAACGTTCAGCTGCTAAAACTTTATTATTTAAAGCTGCCAAAACACGCAAAGTGGAAACTAAAAGTTCCCTTAAGATAATTAAAAATACTGCCC
Organism: uncultured Elusimicrobium sp.; assembly: GCA_902787065.1. Lineage (GTDB taxonomy): Bacteria > Elusimicrobiota > Elusimicrobia > Elusimicrobiales > Elusimicrobiaceae > Proelusimicrobium. The sequence goes on along the minus strand of CADAFA010000043.1, from coordinate 2,319 downwards.
AAACAGGTACATGTAAGAAATGTAAATCAGTAAAAGCAAAAAATGCAGCACCGACTAAGATTTTATCAACAAAAGGGTCAACTATTGCACCGAAAGGGGTATAAGTATTGGTGGCCCTTGCAATTCGCCCGTCTACCCAATCTGTACAAGCGGCAAAACCATAGATAAAAGAAGCAATTATAACTGCAATAGGTTTTTGTGATACCATCATAAAAAACATTATTATTGCAAGCAAAGCACGCGTTAAAGTGATTTTATTTGCAAGCGTCATGGCCTTTTTCATTTAAAAATCTCCTCAGATAAACTTTTATTTATTTTAGTTTTTTGTAAAACGGTTTTTGAATTAACCCCTTCGCTGAGCAAGTTTATTTCTTTTGGAAAGAAATTATTTTTATCAAGCAAAAAGGTTAAAGTATACTGTGCACCTTCTTTTGGGGTTAAAACTAATTGATACCCATGTTCCAACGTATTAAAAGAAAGTATTTGATGATTTTCCAAAATTTTTGCATAGTTTCCGAAATCAAATAAAGATTTATTTTGTTGTGTTTCTTCCCAATTTTCCCAACGCATTTGTGTGATTAAATTACTTTTTTCATCAAAAATATTTATAATTTTTTTATCCGTTAAGGCATATTGGGTTAATTTGCCTTCTTCTAAAGTTTCAAGGCGGAGTATTTGTTCCATTTTTAGTAAATGCCCTTCTGTTTTAGAAATTAGAGTTCCTTCAAAAGAGGTTTCTTGAATATAAAAAGTATCTAGGGTTTTTAATTTTTTGTCCCAAGAAATAAACCTTTGTATAGCTTCTTTTTGTGAAAGCCCTTTTGTTTTTTGTGTTTCACCGGCGAACAGGGGTACACTTAAGGACAAAACTAAGAGAGTTACAAAAATATTTTTTACTTTAAACATTAAAAATCCTCTTCCGGTTGATTTTGTTTTTGTTTTAACTCATTTAAAGCTGATTCAATTAAATCAAAATGTATTTCCCATCTGTTTGAGCCTTCTGGTTTTGTAATAAAACCTTTCATTTCAAGTACACTCAAAATATTTGTCGCACGCGCCGAAGAACCAAAATGTGCTTTAAGTAAATCTTGGGAAACGCGGCGCCTTTCCAAAATCAAAGTTAGGGCAGAAATTATTTCTTCTGCCGAAGATCCAAGGCCTTCCGTTCCTTGATTTTGGCTTTGTTCCGGCTTAATTTGAATCGGGTAATCAGGGCCGCCTTGGGCGCGCCAGAAATCCGTTAATTTTGAAATTTCTTCTTCTGAAATATAAGAGCCTTGTATGCGTTTCGGTTTAGGGTCGGAAATACCTAAATAAAGCATATCACCTTTACCGAGCAGGGCATCTGCACCGTTAGAATCAAGCACTACGCGGGAGTCTATTTTTGACGCTACCTGCAAGGCAATTCTTGAGGGTAAATTGGCTTTAATGACACCCGTAATAACATTTGTTGAGGGGCGCTGTGTACATAAAATTAAGTGTATACCAAGGGCGCGGCCCATTTGTGTAAGGCGTTGAACAGAATCTTCAATTGCTGCTTTGGTTTGGAGCATTAAATCAGCCATTTCATCAATTATTACGATGATAAAGAACATCTTTTCTTCATTATGTTCCGCAGCCCATTTATTGTAACCTTCAATATTTTTGACTTTGGCAATTTCAAAAATCTTCATACGCTTTTCCATAACCTTAACAAGCGCTTGTAAAGATTTGACTGCCCCGTTTGCATCTTTAATGATATCAGCATCTTCACACGGGACTTTAGGGTCGTATAAATGCGGTATACCTTCGTAAAAAGTAAGTTCTACGCGTTTTGGGTCAACAAGCATAAGTTTAATTTCATCCGGTTTTGCGCGATATAATAAAGAGGCAATCATTGTATGTACGCAAATACTTTTACCGGAGTTCGTTGCCCCCGCAACAAGCAAGTGCGGCATTTTTTCAATAACGGAAGTTGCCGGTGTACCATCAGCATAACGCCCTAAAACAACAGTTGTTTTGTATTTGGAATTTATAAAAGAGGCATCTTGCAAAATTTCGCGAACGGTAACCATTATAGGCTTTTCATTAGGTATTTCAAAACCGATTGCATCTTTGCCCGGGATTGGTGCTTCAACACGTATACCGCGTGCTTTCATTGCCAAAGCAATATCATTTGAAATTGATACAATAGAACTTATTTTAACACCGGCATCAGGTTTAATTTCATAACGTGTGATAACCGGCCCCGGTGCAACACCTGTAACGCTTGCATGAATATCAAAATTTTTCAAAGTTGTTTCAAGTAAATTAGTTGCTTTTGCAATTTCTTCATCACTT
>CADAFA010000042.1 GCA_902787065.1 uncultured Elusimicrobium sp. | reverse complement strand
CAGGCGTACGCCCGCGAGCATGGCGACCTTCCCGCGGGCGTCGAGGCGCTTGTCGGAAAGCTGGCGCATCCGGAGATGAACTGGCGCGAGTACCTGTGCCAGTACATCTCGAGGGCCGTCGGCGGCAAGCGCGTATGGTGCCCGCCTTCCCGCCGCCATCTGTACAATGACATGTATTTCCAGAGCGCGCGGCACGAGACGCTGAAGGTCGGCGTGTTCATCGATACGTCCGGTTCGACGACGGCCGAGCTTCCGAAGTTCTTCGGCGAGCTGAAGGGCCTTGTCGAGTCTTTTGGCGCGTATACGATCCACTGCATCCAGTGCGACGCCGCCGTTGACAAGTACGAGGTTTACGACGACAACAATCCGCTGGATCTCGACAGCGTGTCGACAATCGAGTATTCGGGCGGCGGCGGCACGTCGTTCGATCCGCCGTTCGAATATGTCGAGGAGAACCAGATCGACATCGACTGCGCGATCTACATGACGGACGGTTACGGCCCGTGCACGGTAGATAAGCCGAAGTATCCGGTGTTGTGGCTGATAACAAAAGGCGGCACTACCGACTTCTGCGACTGGGGCAAGAAGATCCGGTTTAAGGAGTCTTCTTGGGAGTGATTTTGCGGAATAAGTTATATATTAAGCAGTTAGGCGGGAAACATTCGTGTTTCCCGCCTAATTTTATTGGCAACATAAATAAGTAAATAAATAAATATAAAACAGAATAATTTCGAGAATTGTTTGACATGAGCGCTATTAAAACAAAAGTCGGAGAATTGCCGTTCGACGCCTATGTTATTACGCAGTATTGCGGCGAAGGCGACATATCGGTCAGCAATAACGGCGTGATAAGTTTTACGGGATAGAATTACAGCCGCAAAACAGATGATACGTGCTGGGCGCTTGAAGATTCCAAAGCTATCGCCAAGGGCACGGGCACGAACGCGTATACTGAAAACAGCATGGCAATCGGTTCATATTCTTCCGCAGGATCAAGGTCGTTCAGGATATTGAGCGGCGACGCCTTGCTTAGTTCTTTGACGCTGGATTCTGTAAAAGGCATAACGCCTGGAATGAAAATTGCATACAGGCTTCTTAACAACTATTTTTGTTGTGGTCTTAGAACTTACGGTTTTACCTTCTTTCTTTGCTAATTCTTTTTTAGCAAGTTCCAAATTATACTGAGAACGTTCAACGTAGTTTTTAATTTCATCAGCATTTAAACCGGAAAAATCTATAGCATAAATAGCCTTTGATTTCGCACCGTAAGATTTCAACAGTTCCTGCATTTCCTCATTTTTATCCTTTTCGGCATAAGTTAAAGGTTCTATACCTTTAGAATCTTTAAGCATAGGGTTAGCCCCTTTTTCAAGCAAAAGATGGGCAATATCAATATTATTATTCTTAACAGCATAGGTTAAAATCGGAGTACCTGAAGCGTCTTGAGTATTTGAACTTATGCCTGTTTTAAGCAACATTTCAACCTCTTCTAATCTATTTCTTTTAACTGCGTTAACTAAAGCTTTTTTACCCTCAGGGTCATTACTGTCAAAAACTAGACCATAATTAACAAACAGATTAGCGGTCTCACTATCTTTATTTTTTAAAGATTTTAAGAATAGGTTTTGGGCATCTTTATTTTTTTGGTCAATTTTTGCACCTTTTTCTAAGAATAAGCTTATCATATCATAATCTTTGCTATCCAAAGCATACATAAATGCCGTTTTATTTTCCTTATCTGCTACAGATAAATCTATTCTTTTTACTTCAAGCAAAGCAGAAACTGTATCATGGTTTAAATTTTCCACGCCATGCATTAAAGCAGTCTTACCCTTATTATCTTGTAAATTAGGGTCAGCACCATATTCAAGCAAAAGATTAACAATCCTGCCGTTACCTACCGCAGCAGCTGTCATTAAAGCAGTTATTCCGTTGGCGGCTGTATCATCGTAATTGGCGCCTTTGTCAAGTAATTTGGTAATAATTTCTTCGGAAGGAAAATTGGCGGCAACAATAAGCGGGGTTTCTTTTGCATCGTTTCTCTCATTTGGGTTAACATTTGCAAGTAACAAAAAATTTACTCTGTCAACATCTTGCTTTTTAATGGCTTGTATTAAAGAAGTATCATACAAATAGCTATATTTCTTGTTCGTATTTTGTTTTGATTTTTCAACCCCGTTATATAAATCTTTTCCCCGGCCGGCTGCATACGTAAAACCGGTAATTAAGGAAATACAAATCCAAAAAAAGAATATTCTTCTAAACATAAAACCTCCGCATAAAAATATTATACCTTATTTATGATATGTAAATGCTATAATTATTTTAGGAGGATTTATGGAAAATAAAAAATTATCTATTGCCGCCTTAATTTTAAGCATAGGGCTTATTTTTGGTGGTTTCTTTACGGGCTTTTATTACTATAAAGCTCATTTTGGTGCAAATTTTGTAACCGTGAAAGGTTTAGCGGAAAAAGCGGTTAAAGCAGATTTAGCTGTATGGGAGCTTAAATTTGTTCAAACCGGTGATGATGCCGTAATCTTGCAACAAAAAATGAATAATCAGGAAAAAATTATTACCGATTATTTAAAAACTTTAGGCTTTGCGGAAGGGGAAATAAATATCGGCCGTTTAGATACCAATGACTTAACCGCAAACCCCTATAATACAAATACTAATATCCACTTTATTTTATCACAAACAATAACGGTAAAAAGCAATAATGTAGACTTAGTGGCAAGCTCTATCGGCAAAATGGGTGCTTTAATTGAAAAGGGTATAATTTTTGACAGCCAAAGTTATTCTTCCCCGGTAAATTATTTATTTACCAAGTTAAATGATATTAAACCGGAAATGTTAAGTGAAGCTACAAAAAATGCAAAAGTTGCGGCGGAAGAATTTGCCAAAAACTCCGGCGCAAAAGTGGGTAAAATTCACAGTGCGCAGCAAGGTGTTTTCAGTATTTTACCGAGCGAGGAAATCCCGTATTTGCAAGAGACGCAACAGATAAACAAGAAAGTTAGAGTTGTTTCAACAATAACTTATTATTTAGAGTAATTAATTTACCACATTGTGTAAAAACCGCCCGTTCTTATGGGCGGTTTTTTAACCCCTATTCTTATATTTTTTGGGATGGTAAAATTTGCTTTCTTCAAAACCGCCGCCAACGGCTAGGGCTAGGGCAACAATAGCCTCTAGTTCTGCTTGGCGGGTTTGAACTAAATTCATTTCGGCGGAAAGTAAATTTTGTTCCACTAAAAGTAAATCCGTCGTATTAATAAGGCCAGCCTCCTGCTGCATTTTAGTTAACTGATAAGTTTCTTTTAAAGTGTCCCTTTGTTGTTTAATCTCGTCAAACATTTTGCGGTATTGCTTATTTGCATTTAAAGAGTCATAAGCATCTTTAAAAGCAAGTTGCACGGTATTTTGATAAGTAGCAAGCATTTCCCGATATTGTGCATTTGCCATTTTGTTTTGTGCAATAATTTTACCGCCTTGAAAAATGTTTAAAATACCCGCGCCGGAAACTTGCCAAAAACTTGAATCTCTTTCAAACAATTTATGCAAAGGCTCACTAGCAAAACCACCGATACCTGTCAAAGAAATATCCGGGAAATATGCGGCACGTGCTGCGCTTATTTGAGCATTTGCGGAAATTAAATCTTGCTCGGCTTTAACAATATCGGGGCGGCGTCTTAATAAAGAAGACGGTATATTTTCAGGCACTGTGGGTAAAACAAAAATTTCCCCAAGCGTTGTTTTTGTTTTTAAAGGGTTTTCCACAATATCTTTTGGGCTTTTACCGAGCAAAACCTGCAAATTTGTCTGCGCCTTTAAAAGTTTTAAATACACCGTTTCCGCTTGTGCGCTGACGGAGTACATTTCCGCCTCCACCCTTTTTAAATCTACCTTATTTATATAACCGTTTTCAAAACGAATCTTATAAATTTTAAAATCTTCTTCTCTTGAAGTTAAAGTATGTTTTGCAATTTCAAGTTGTAATTCTAAGGATAAAACATTAAAATATGCACGAGCAACTTGGCCTATTAAAGTTAAACGCACCTGCTCACGCGCCGCTTTCGAAGATAGCCAATTTGCATAAGCGCTCTTGCTTAAAGCGCGGTATTTACCGAATAAATCAAGTTCGAAAGCCGCAGTTAAATTTGCCTCACTTACCCCTGTAACATAAGGGGTATTTGTATCAGCTTTTGAAGGATTAAAATTTGCTTGTATACTAGGCAGGCGCTCGCCGCGTGCGGAAATATAACCGGCACGGGCATAATCAAGCCGCGCGCTTGCGGCAAGCAAATCTGTATTATAAACAAGGGCTTCATCTATAATTTTATTTAGGGTATCATCTTGAAATATCTCCCACCAAGCAGGGTTCAGTGAGGCAAAATACTCCCCGTCCCCGGAAGTATTTTCCGGCAAATCATAGACGGGTTTTTTATATCTTGGCCCAAGCATACAGGCACAAGTCAAACCCGTTAAAGTTAAAAGTAAAAATAATTTTTTCATTATTCTTTATCTCCTTTGGGTAAGTCAAAATTTGGAACTTCACCGCGTTTTTTATTAAGCAAGTAAAAGAACAAAGGCACAAAACACGGTGCGAAAATTGTTGCCCCAAGCATACCAAAAACTACGGCAGTACCTAAGGAAATTTGGCTTGCCGCACCTGCGCCGGAGCTTGTAGCAAGCGGAAGAGTTCCCAAAATAAAGGCAAGAGATGTCATAATAATTGGCCTAAAGCGTATCTTTGCGCCCTGCATTGCAGCAGCTGCGGCACTTGCACCTTTTTGTTTAAGCATAAGGGCAAATTCTACAATCAAAATGGCATTTTTTGCCGCAAGTCCCACAAGTGCAACAAGCGCCACTTGGAAATATATACCGTTACTTAACCCCCTAAACCAAGTGCCTAAAAAAGCACCAAAAATTGCAAAAGGAACGGCAGTAAGTACGCAAAAGGGTAGTGACCAACTTTCATATTGTGCCGCTAAAATTAAAAATACTACCACAATACCCAAAAGCAAAATTAAGGCTGAGGAACTACCGCTTTGTGTCTCTTCCAGGGCAGTACCGCTCCAGGAAAGTGCATAATTTTCCGGTAATACTTTTTGGGCTAGGTTTTCAAGGGCTTGTATTGCTTGCCCAGAACTTATACCTTCAGGTGTAATAACTAAATTAGCGGCAGGGAAGCCATTAAAACGTTCAACAATACTTGGGCCGAGGCTCGGCATAATAGTTGCAACCGCAGAAAATGGAACCATAGCACCGGTATTTGATTTTATATATAAATTTCCCACTTGTTCCGGCGTTTGGCGGGCAGAATCTTCTGCTTGAATCATTACTTTAAAATTACGGGAATAAAGTGTAAAATCATTTACATAACTTGCACCGATAGTTGCGGCAAGGGTATTATACACATCATCCAAATTCAAACCCATAGAAAGTGCTTTTACATTATCTACCGTCAAAGTATACTGCGGATAACTTGCGGAATACGTTGTTTGTGTATTATTTAAACCCTTAATTTTTTTGACTTCATCAATAAATTTATTTGTAACATCCGCAAGTTCTTCGGGGGTACCGTTACCTCGGTTTTGAATATAACCCTCAATACCTCCTGTGGTACTTAAACCCATAATCGGCGGTGGCATAAAAGGTAGAATATAAGCTTTAGGTATTTTTGCCAAAGCCGCCTGCGATATTTGCCCGACGAGTGAACTTGCACTTTGATTCTTTTTTGTTCTTTCATCCCAAGGTTTTAAAGTAACGAAACTTGCAATAGCATTTGTTTGGCTTGTAGAATTTAAAATATTAAAACCGCTAAAACTAAATTCTTTTTTAACTTCTGGGAAAGAAAGTAAAACATCTTCAAGTTGCGTGGCGACTTCATCAGTTTGAGTTAAAGAAGTTGCCGGATCAAGCCCGGTATAAACCATCAAAAGCCCTTGGTCTTCATTGGGAAGCAAGTTTGACGGTACCATTTTAAATAAGAGGAAACAACATAAACAAAAAACCAAAAATAAAATTATGCCGAGTTTTACTTTACGTATAAAAAATTCACTTACATCAACATATTTATTTGTAAACTTTTCAAATAAATTATCAAAGTGAAAGAAAAACCCTTTTGTAACTTTTCTTTCTTTCTCAAGCATAAGCGCGCACATGGCAGGTGTTAAAGTAAGGGCCATTAAACCTGAAATTACGACTGAAATTGCAATAGTAATTGCAAATTGTTGGTACATTACCCCACTAAAACCGCCCATGAAACCTACAGGTATAAACACCGAACACAAAACCAAAACTATTGCTACAATCGGCCCGCTTACCTCCTGCATGGCTTGCGTTACGGCCTCTTTTACAGGCATGTTTTGGGTAGTTAAAATTCTATCGGCATTTTCAATAACTACGATAGCATCATCAACAACCATACCGATAGCCAAAACCAAACCAAATAAAGTCAAACTGTTTATTGAAAAACCGAGGATCAGCATCCCCAAAAAAGCGCCGATAACGGCAACAGGAACAACCACGCAAGGTATAACGGTAGCACGCCAATCTTTCAAAAACAAAAGTACCACAAAAAAGACTAAAATAAAGGCTTCAACTAAAGTTACAACAACACCTTTAATAGATTCTTTAACAAATATTGTAGTATCATAAGCGATATCATAACTTATACCTTCTGGGAAATTTTTGGCCATTTGAGTTAAAGCTTTTTTAGCAAGATTTGCCGTCTCAACAGCATTAGCGCCGGCACTTAAATAAATGCCGATAGGTACAGCAGGTTTTTTATCATAATAACCTTGCGAAGTATAAGTTTGCGCTCCCAAAGTAACATCGGCAATATCTTTTATACGCAAGGTGCTTCCGTCCGGTGAAGCACGTAAAATAATATTTCCAAATTGCTCGGGCGTAACAAGGCGAGGGGGGGTAATTAAAGGGAAAGTTTTTAAAATTTTATCACTCATCGGCATAGCACCGATTGTACCGCCACTGCGTTGAGTATTTTGCGTTTGCACAGCTGAAACCACTTCATTGATACCTAAATTAAACCTGTTAAATAAAGCGGGTTTTAGCCATATTCTTATGGCATAATCGTTTGTTGTCATAACTTGGGCATCACCGACACCTTTAATACGTTTTAATTCGTCAATAATATTTACAAGGGCATAATTGCCGATATAATTGACATCATACATACCATCGGGTGAATAAAGCGTTGCAAGCAAAACCAAAGAGGATGACCGCTTTTGTACAGTAAGCCCGTATTTTGTAACTTCAGCCGGAAGTGATGCACTTGCCTGCTGCACGCGGTTATTTACGTCAATAAGTGCTTTATCGGGG
>CADAFA010000041.1 GCA_902787065.1 uncultured Elusimicrobium sp. | reverse complement strand
GGGTAACCTCCGCTGAAATTGTCCTTTTATGATAAGGTTTGGGTAATTTATCTGTTACCATACTGACTGCATAAAACAACCCTAACAAAACAGCATAAATGATAACAACTGCTTTTAAAGTTTTTGTTAAAGTTTCTTTTAACTCATCTTTTGGCATTTTGTAACCTCATCAATAGCAGTCATTTGTTTTACTACTTCTTTTAATTCGGGTAAACTTAAAGTATTTGCTTTATCTGAAAGGGCCTTTTCCGGATGCGGATGCGCTTCAAAAAAGACACCTGCAATACCAGCGCCTGCCGCAGCGCGTGCCAAAGTTAAGGCAACGGTTTTGTCCCCCCCTGTTGAACCGGCCCCTGCCGGTTTTTGCATGGAGTGGGTTAAATCAAAAACAACAGGGTAACCGCTGCGGCGCATAATTTCAAAACTACGCATATCAACCACCAAATCCCCGTAACCGAAACTCGCCCCACGCTCGGTAAGTAAAATATTTTTATTACCGGTGCTTTCAATTTTTTTGATTATTTCGTTTACCCCTTGCGGTGCCAAAAATTGGCCTTTTTTAACGTTTATAATCTTGCCGGTCTTTGCAGCAGCTAAAACCAAATCTGTTTGTCTACATAAGAAAGCTGGAATCTGTAAAATATCTGCAACTTTGGCAGCTTCTTTTGCTTGATAAGATTCGTGAATATCAGTCAAAATAGGAACATTATATCTGTGTTTAACTTCGGCCAGTAATTCCAGCCCTCTTTCAAGCCCGACACCGCGGTAAGCCTCAATTGAACTTCTGTTTGCTTTATCAAAAGAGGCCTTAAAAATAAAAGGGACTTTAGCCTTTTTCATTAAAGTGCAAATTTGTTTGGCGGTATCTAAGAAAACTTTTTCACCCTCAATAACACAAGGGCCGCCCATAAACACTAAAGGCAAGGTGTTAGAAAATTTTATTTTACCGATTGTTACTGTTTTCTGTTTAATATTTTTCATAATTAACGGTCCAAACTTATAATTTCCTTAAAGGATAATAATTTCTTGAAAATTACTTTAAAAGTCTTTTCAGACATATCCGTAACAAGTTTTATGATAAGTTTTCCATCCATTTTATAGAATTGACTCTTGATTACGGTTACCCCTTCACTTTTTATAATATCTTCAATTTTTGTGACAATTTGAATATCAGGTTCACATTTGATAGTTATATATTCAAAAGTTTTTATCGACTCAAAAATGCCTAAAATTCTGCGAAAGAAAATCTGTAACACTAAAACACAAATTACTGCAAAACCAGCTATACCGAATTCCCCGTAACCTGCAGCCATACCGATTGCTGCCACTACCCAAATACCTGCCGCAGTGGTAAGCCCGGAAATTTTATTACCTTCCCTGATAATTGAGCCGGCACCTAAGAAACCTACACCGGTTACTATTTGGGCGGCAATTCTTGCAGGATCCCCTCCATAATACTGGGCAGAAATTAAAGAAATCATAGCAAAAATGGTAGATCCCAAACAAATCAAAGTGTTGGTGGAAAACCCGGCAGGTTTCTCATGATACTGCCGTTCAAAACCGACAATAGCTCCCAAAAAGAAAGATACAATTAAACGAATTATAGCATCTGTTAAAGTTATCATTTTATTTCACTTTCGGCAAAATTTCAAGCACTATAAAATAAACCAACATGCAAGCAATACCGATTGGCAAGGCTTGTTTTGCCCACTCCTTACTTTTAATTTTAAATTTTGAAGCACAAATAATATTGGGGATATTCCCCGGTATTAAAAAACCGCCTGAAATAACTAAACCCATAAGTAAAAACTCAATTTGGGTATTTGTCATTGTAGGCACAATTTCGGCAGCGGCAAGCGTTGCATTATCCAAGATCGCGGAAACAGAGTTTGCCCAATATAAAGCCGCCAAAGGCAGTTTCATAATACTGATTTCAGCCAAAGGCGTAAGCCCGTGGCCGAAGAAAACTAAAGCCATAATAAACAAATAAACTTTTGCGGCTCTCACCAAAATATCTTTTGCGCTGTCAATTTCAACATGCTGTTGATTTTTGATTTGTTCATCTTTAATGCGGCCTGCCATATAAGCAAAAAAAGCAACGCCGGGTATAATCAGATACCAAAGTAAGCTAAGTAAATAGAAAAAACCTGCATGGTGAGGATCCCCAGAAAGTTTACTTATAACTATTGTTGAAAGCGGTTCCCCTATCGGTGTCAAAATTGCCCCGAAACCGATTGCAAAACAGCCCATAACTATAACATGTATAGTATCGCGCCTTGTAAGACGTAAAGTAGCGGCAATCTCACAAAGCACCAAGGCGGCAACTATAGCTGTTATAATACTTGATGAAAAACCCAAAACCGCTACAAGTAACACAATAGTTTTTTGTAAACCGATTTTTTGCTCAATATGCTCGATAAAATGCGCTATATTTAATCTAAACCGTTTAAAGAGTAACCCGATAATTAAAACCGCCAAAGAAATTTTTATAGGCTCGGTTAATGCATCTTTCACCAGATGCCAATTCCAAGCCCCGATTGCCGTAACTGCGATAAGACCAAGAACAAATAAAAAAATTTCAAGCTGTTGCTCCACCGTATGCACCATAAAAGGCAGAAAGAGCGCCAGCAAAATTACTACCGTTAAAATAATGATTACGAGTGTACTCATAAACTCCCCTTTTTATATTATACTATATTTAGGAAGTCTGACCTTTTTATTTTTTGCTATTAAAGCATTATAGGTAAATTTTAATAAATACACCAATTAACTTCTTGTTTTGTGCCACCGAAATATTTGTACGCTAAATTTTTTTGGAACAATAGATTTGCCAAATCTGTTTCTTCATCAGATATTTGCTTTTTAACTTCGCAAAGAAGGCGAAAATATTTATCCCGTTCGCAATTTTTTAAAATAATATTACCCCCTGTTAAAAAATCTTTTGTTAATTTTTTTGCTTTTTTGGCGGCAATTTTCTCGCATTTATTTTTGGTTTTTAATTCAGGCGTATCAATATTTTTTACGCGCACAGATATGTTTTGGCAAAATATAGGATAATTGCAAGGTAAAGATACTTTAAAAGTGTCCCCGTCATAAACAGAAATAATTTTGACATTATAAAAATCTTGCATGTTTTTTGCAGATAAAGGGAAAGTCAAAAACATTAGGCAAAGAATTATTAAGACTTTTTTTACAATGAAAACGGCCATAGTTATCTTATGCTTACACAAACCCATAAAATAAAAATAGCCGTAGTCCTCTAAGAGGACATTCAGTATAAAATAAAGGGTTAATTATGTCCTTTATTTTATACCTATACGCACTATTTTGAGTTTGTATAAGGTCTTTATGAAATATTCACAAAGACGGTTTCTTTTTTTCAAAAGAATCCCAAAATAGAATAAAATTTGTACAAAACAACCGTACATTATAATTATAGCAAAATAAAATGCGGAAAAATGACGCGTAAAATAAAATTTTGGTAAAATATATACATGAGTAGAAAAAAAGGTATAGAGGTTATAGCCACCAACCGCCAAGCCCTGCACGAATATTTTATCTTAGATACTTATGAGGCAGGCCTAGTCTTGCTTGGAGCGGAAATAAAATCTATTCGCAACAAAGAATGTTCTTTGAGGGCAGCCTTCGTGCGCGTAGTTGACGGTGAGGCACAAATTCTAAACCTAAACATCAAGCCTTATGCTTTTAATACTCATACGGCTTTGGACCCGACAAGAACACGTAAATTGCTTTTAAACCGACGGGAAATTAATAAACTTGCCGCTGCAAGTGAAGTCAAAGGGCAAACAATTGTTCCGCTTGAACTTTATATTAAAGACGGTTGGGCAAAAGTTAAAATCGCTTTAGCAAAAGGTAAGCATTTGTTTGACAAACGCAAAACTTTAAAAGACAAAGCCGTTGCGCGTGATATGGAACGCAATTTTAAAAATAAATTTAAGTTGTAATTTGCTATACTATATATTATTACACAAAAGGGGATTTTATGAAAATTCATTCATTTAAAGTTACACCGGATTTGCCGGATAATATGAAATTTTTGGAAGAACTTTCCAATAATATGTGGTTTGCGTGGAATTGGGATGCAATTAATTTGTTTGTTAAAATTGATGAAAAACTTTGGGAACAAAGTTTGCGTATGCCCAAATGGTTAATGGCGACAGTTTCGCAAAGCCGCCTGGAAGAACTTAGTAAAGATAAAGATTTTATTGCACAACTTAATTATGTGGAATCCCTTTACAGAAATTACCAAAAAGAACAAAATACCTGGTTTAATAAAATTAAAGGGCAGGGCAAGGACAACTTTTTAACCGCATACTTTTCAATGGAATATGGTATCGGCGAAGGTTTGCCGATTTATTCCGGCGGTTTGGGTATGCTTTCCGGCGACCATATTAAAAGTTCCAGCGACCTTGGTTTACCTTTAATCGGCGTCGGTTTATTCTATCAAAAAGGTTATGTAAAACAAGTTTTAAATAAAGACGGTTGGCAAGGCGAACAGTACCCGGAAAATGACTGGGCACATATGTCAGTTGAACCGATTTTAAAAGCAGACGGTAATCACTTAACTGTTGATATCCCGCTTGGGCGCGAAGTTATTAAAGCAATGATTTGGCGTGTACCTGTGGGGCGCACCTCCCTTTATTTGCTTGATACAAATTTACCTGAAAACCCTCCCCAACACAGAACTATTACCGAACAATTATATGGCGGTGACAGGGAAAACAGAATTAAACAGGAAATCGTTTTGGGCGTCGGCGGTGTAAAAGCTTTAAAAGTACTTGGGTTGAAACCGACAGTTTACCATATTAACGAAGGCCACTCAGCATTTTTACTTTGCGAACGCATTATTGAAATTATGCAAGAACGCAAAATTTCCTTTGATGAAGCTCGCGAAATTGTTTGGGCAACTTCGGTTTTCACGACCCACACACCTGTTATAGCAGGTAATGAGCATTTTGATTTTAACTTAGTCAAAAAATTTATGGAACCTTATGTTATGCAACTCGGTATCGGGTGGGACAGATTTTTAGATTATGGTAAAGAAACACCTGAATCCCCCATGTTTTGCATGACAGTTTTTGCCTTAAAACTTTCCGCCTATTTAAACGGTGTTGCAAAATTACATGGTAAAGTTTCGCGCGAGATGTGGCATAAAGTCTGGCCTAATTTAAATGTAAACGAAGTGCCAATAACAAGCATTACAAACGGTGTACACTCAGCAAGCTGGGTAAGCCATGAATATAATGACTTGTACAAAAAATACCTCAATAATTCCACAAATGTAATGGAAAATTTTGATAAAAATATTTGGAATAAAGTGCAAGATATTCCGGCTGACGAACTTTGGAATACCCACAATTTACGCAAGGATAAACTTATTAAACATATCCGCGCAAAAGCAGTACGCCAAGCGCACCGCATGGCAGCCAGTTTGCAGACAATAAAAAAGGCAGCAAATGTTTTGGAAGAAGGTGTTTTGACCATCGGTTTTGCCCGCCGCTTTGCAACTTATAAACGCGCTACCTTGCTTTTTAAGGATCCGGACAGATTGGCAAAAATTGTCAATAATCCAAACAGGCCGGTGCAGTTTGTTTTCGCAGGTAAAGCACACCCGGCAGATAGCGCAGGTAAAGAATTTATCAAACAAATATTTACCTATATGCTTGACCCGAGGTTTAACGGCAAAATCGTTTTTGCGGAAGATTATAATATGAACCTGGCGCGCTACATGGTGCAAGGTGTTGATGTTTGGCTTAATAACCCTATCAGGCCGATGGAAGCCTCCGGTACAAGCGGCATGAAAGCTGCATTAAACGGTGCTTTGGCTTTGTCAATTTTAGACGGCTGGTGGGACGAAGTCGGCCCCTGTGATTTTAGCTGGTCTATAACCGGTTCCGATACTTATAAAGATGATGCGGAACGCGATGAAGTGGAAAGCCAGGCACTTTATAATTTACTTGAACAGGAAGTTATCCCCACTTATTATGACCGCGACACTGACGGTTTACCGCAAAAGTGGATTAAAAAGATGAAAGATTCAATTTCCAATATTGTACCTTTCTTTAATACAAACAGAATGGTGCAGGAATATTATGATAAATTCTACACCAAAGCCCATTATTACGGTAGCATGTTAAATACCGTAGGCCGCACGGCAGAAGTTGCTAAATGGCGCAAACAAATTGCCGATAATTGGCCGCAAGTATCAATTAATGATACCACAGGGCAAATTGACGGTGAAGTATTAGTCGGTCAAAAAATAAAAATTAAGGCTGATGTTACTTTGGGCTCTTTAAAACCGCAAGATGTTGTTGTGCAACTACAAGTCGGTGCACGCGGCATGGGCGGTGCTTTTGAAAGTTCAAAAGATATGGCTATGAACCTTGTTAAACAAGAAAACGGCATATATAAATATGAACTTGAAATCCAGCCCGAAACAAGCGGCCGTTTAGATTATGTTTTGAGGATTTTGCCGTTTAATGCCAATGTGCCGCATCCGTTTACGCCGCTCTTTGTGCGTTGGGAAATTTAGTTTTTACAGGCAGGTGCGCTTTGAATATTGTTCTTATTAACCCGGAAATTCCGTTTAATACTGGCAATATCGGGCGCACTTGCGTAGCAACAAATACGCATCTTTTTCTTGTCGGCAAACTAGGTTTTAAAATTAATGATAGGGAAATAAGGCGTAGCGGCCTTGATTATTGGCCCAAACTCAAATATACTTTAGTTCCTACCTGTGATGAATTTTTTGATAATTTGCCGGCTGATACAAGGTTATTTTTCTTTTCTACGAAAGGCAAGAAATGTTTGTGGGATATTAAATTTGAAAAGGATGATTATTTAATTTTCGGCTCAGAATCTTGCGGGCTTCCTAGAAATTTCTACACAAAATATGCAGACAAGTTATATACTATACCCATGCCGGGGGATGTACGGTCTTTAAACCTTTCCACCTCCGCGGCAATTTGTTTGTACGAAGCCTTAAGGCAAACAAGAAAATAATTTTTAGTTGTGTTGATAAAAATACCACCAACCAACACCAGATGTTCCTCCGCTATTATCCCCGGTATCATTTTTGCATATCCGATCTCTAATACTATTTCTATCATCTCCAAAGGCAAGGCAACCGTATGGTACCCCTGTGCTTCTGTAAACTGAATAGCGTATATATTTCCCGGAAATCTTTTTCTCACAGTATACATTATAATTTAAAGTGTCAGTAAAAATACCACAACGAATATTTTGTGGTATTTCTATATCCAAAACATTGATATTAACTCCGTCATAAGTGCCATGTAACAGATAATATCTTTGTGCGGCATCTTGCACATTTCTTGTAATTGTTTTTAAAGTTGAATAATCTGCTTTACCTACCGCTAAACGATATTGCGGAACTGCAATTGCCGCTAAAATCCCGATAATTAAAATGCTTTGTATTAATTTTTTATTTCCTGTACATATATATTTTAGAAAAAAAAAAAAAAACGTCAAGTACTTCTTTTATGGTCAAATAAAACAGCACAAAATAAAGTAAAATATTATAAGAATTTACAAATACTTTGTGCGACATCAGAACAAAAAAAGAACGAAAGTAAAAGTTGAAGGTATCTTTATAAAACGAAGTATTTCCATTTTCTCCCCGCCCCTTCTTAAGGCGGAGGGGTTGGGGGTGGGGTTGTAAAACAAAAATACAAATTATGAAAAAACGAACCAGCAAAATACAAACTTTAGCAAGAAATATGCGTAATACTCCTACCGATGCAGAACGCGTTTTGTGGTATCACTTGCGAGATAAATTTCTAGGCTTTCGTTTCAGAAGGCAATATCAACGCACGGATACACAGGAGACTCTGACATCGAAGTGTACGGAGTCAGGGCCCTAAGCGTGGAAGATCTGCGGGCTGCCATTACGGTATATTACGCGAACAGAGCCGGGGGAATATGGTTCGAGAAGGCATTTGTACAGCTTCAGGGCGTCATGGATATGTTCATGGGCTTTGCGCTCTCCTGCAGGAGATTATATAAGGGAAGGGAACAGTACCGCGGGATCGCGCAGGGAGTTCCTTTCAAAGTGAAATCTGCCATCGGTTTTCTGTTCAGCGGCGCCCCGATCGAGAAGTGGGCGAGATGGACGGATTACTGGTATTCGATCTGTAAGGACGACCATTCCAGAATGGTCTCGGTGCCTACAGACGGAGGGCACTTTTTTAAAGAGCTGACACAGAGGGAAAACCTCTGCGAAATATGTGAAGGTGAGTTTGAGGGAAGAAGAGTCTTCATTCCCTCAAATTATGATGCTTATTTGACAAGAATCTATGGCGATTACATGAAGATTCCTCCGAAGGAGAAACAGCTCAGAAGCTGTGTGCTCGAGTATGATCTCGGCAAGTACGCAGATCTGTAATGAGAAAGCAAGCAGTAAGGAGAACAATATGATCAATTTTACAGTTGGACCGGTACAATCTACGGAAAGTGTCAGGGCAATTGGCGCGGAGCAGGTGCCGTATTTCAGAACGCCGGAGTTTTCAGAGGTCATGCTCGAAAACGAACGGATGATGAAAGAATTTACACATGCAGAAGAAGATGCAAGAGTGGTGTTCATTACTGGATCAGGAACCGCCTCGATGGAAGCGGCAGTAATGAACTTTTTTGATAGAGAGGACAAAGTTCTGGTCGTCAACGGAGGAAGCTTCGGAGCCCGTTTCGTAAAGCTCTGCGAGATCCACGAGATCCCGTTTACCCAGATCCGCAAGAACATCGGAGAAGCGCTCAAGGAAGAGGACCTTGCACCTTACGAAGGCAAGGGATACACAGGTTTTCTTGTCAACATCGATGAGACTTCCACCGGCGTTCTCTATGACGCAAAGATGATCAGCGAATTCTGCAAGAGAAACGACATTTTCCTCCTCGTGGATTCGATCAGCTCGTTTCTGTGCGATCCCTTCAATATGAAGGAACTCGGCGCGGGCGCGATGATCACCGGTTCTCAGAAGGCGCTTGCCTGCCCTCCCGGCATTTCGATCATCGTCCTTTCACCGGAAGCAGTGAGAAGAGTCAACACAAGAGAAGTAAAGAGTCTCTATTTTAACCTCAAAGAGGCGCTTCTTGACGGAGAGAGAGGACAAACTCCGTTCACACCGGCGGTCGGCACGCTTCTGCAGATCCATCAGAGACTGAGGGAGATCGAAGCGGAGGGCGGCGCGGAAGCCGAGCAGGCCAAGATGGGGAGACTCGCACAGGACTTCAGAG
>CADAFA010000040.1 GCA_902787065.1 uncultured Elusimicrobium sp. | reverse complement strand
TGGATCCTGTTTTTTTGGCAGTTAGAGAAAAATGGCTAAAATAGCGCTTATTCTAAATCATCTAAAAGTACTCTATGACCTTGATAAATAAAAAATAATACAAAATTACGACGGAAAAGGAATAAATAAGACATCAAAAAAGGCATCTTTAACAAGATGCCTTTTAAAATGGTGGGCTAGAAAGGACTCGAACCTTCAACCTTCCGCGTGTAAGGCGGACGCTCTAACCAGTTGAGCTACCAGCCCCTTAAATTCTTACATATATTATATTAAACTTTGAGCGATTTGTCTACAAACTATAGTTTTGAACGTCCCAAATGGGTTTGTAAAATAAAATCAAGTTTTGTTTCTTTGCCCCTTGGGAAAGCACGATAGATAGTTCTGTCACTTTTTAAAGGCCAAGGGTTTAAGCCCCGCCTTGTGCTAAAATCAAACAAATATCCCGCATCAAAAACCAATTTGCGGACACGCTCATCAGTCCCCCCTGCACCAAGAGGATAACAAAAAGCTGAGATACTATGGCCGAGTTTAGTTTCTAAAATATGCTTACTTTCCTTTAATTCTTTTATTGCAGAGCTTGCTTCCATACGTCTGATATTTGCATGTGTTAGCCCATGGGAACCAAAACTGACAAGCCCGCTGTTTTGCATTTCGTAAACTTGTTCCCAAGTCATTAACTCAGGGTCTATTCCTATTTTACCGGCTATTAAAAAAATTACTGCTTTGATATTATATTTTTTTAGTATCGGAAAGACAAATTTATAATTATCAACATAACCATCATCAAAAGTTAGCATAGCAGGTTTTTTTATATTATTTGAAGATAAATCTTCAAGCCCGATAAAATTATATCCTTTGGTTATTAAATATTTTACGTGTTCTTCAAAAGTTTCCGGGGTAATTGCAAAAGATAGATCTTCCCCCCTTTTGTTTTGATAGGCAGGCCTTACATGATGATACATAAAAACAGCAAAACCGTTATAAAAGGGCCGCCACCACCAAGTAAAGCGAATGGAAAATGCAATAAAAATAATTCCTAAAAGTATGGCAGCGATAAATATTATTTGCATTTATTCTTGTACTCCAAAAACCAAAGTTTTGCATATTTTACAGTCGGGTAAACAGAGGAAAACCAGGCCCATAAAAAGCCATGTATACCATCTAAAAAACCTAAATGCAGAATATATATTTTAATAAAATCCAGCGGTTGGCGAAATAAATTTAAACAATTAAATTTTTTACCGCTTTCAAACAGATACTGTGCCCCCAAAGTGGAGTATTGATTAAATTTATTAAAATATTGTTCTATTGAAGTGTACGGGGTATGATAACAATAATATCCCTTTAAATATTTGACAGGGCCGTCGTTCATTATTTTTTCATGTACGGCACCGACGGAATATTTTGTACCCTCCCTATAAGCAAGGCGTTCGTGGAAACGACCTGTAAGACCGCTATAGTTCATTTTGCAGCCTAAAAAAGTTACTTGTTCCGGTATAAAAAACATTTTTTCTTTAACGGGACTGTTTATTATTTCTGCAATTTTTTGTTTAAGCATAGGTGAAATTGCTTCATCTGCATCTAAATTCAGCACCCATTCGCAGGAACATTGGTCTAAAGCAAATTGTTTTTGATCCTGAAAGCCTTTGAAAGGCCTTTGGAAAGTTTTTGCGCCGTATTTTTGGGCAATTTCAAGTGTTTTATCGGCAGAAAAACTATCTACCACAATAATTTCATCTGCCAAGCCTTGCACACTTTCCAAACAGTGTGGTAAAGTTTGTTCCTCATTTTTAGTTATTATGTAGACTGATAACTTATTCTTCTTTTCCATATTTTATATTATAGCAGTTAGGTATAACAGGTGTCAAAATAAGGGTTATAGATAGTTAAATATCCTCAAAAAAATAGTTGACATTTACGTTAAATTTAGTTATCATTTACTATGTTTACCCCCGATGAACTCTTCAATATTACCCCCTGAGGAGTTCTCAAAGTAGGCCGAGTTTTATAACTCGGCTTACTTGCGGTAAAAGATTTAATATTAAGGAAGTATTAAAATGAAAGCAAAAAAACAAGTTAAAAAACAAAAAAAACAAATAAAAAAAGTTGTTAAAAAAACAGCAAAGAAAGTAACAAAGAAAGTTGCTCAGAAACCTCTTAAAAAGGCAATAAAAAAACAAGTAAAAAAGCTTGTTAAGCAGGTTGCTAAAAAGGTTACAGCGCAAAAAAAAGCCGCCAAAAAAATTGTTAAAAAAGTTAAAAAAGATATAAAGAAAAATGTTACCAAGAAAAACATTGTAAAGCAAAAAAAAGCTGCGGTTAAAACCATAAAAAAAGCTGTAAAAAATATTTCAAAACAAATTAA
Organism: uncultured Elusimicrobium sp.; assembly: GCA_902787065.1. Taxonomy (GTDB): domain Bacteria; phylum Elusimicrobiota; class Elusimicrobia; order Elusimicrobiales; family Elusimicrobiaceae; genus Proelusimicrobium. Next base: position 5,336 of record CADAFA010000040.1, on the reverse strand, counting down.
AAAAGAAGTTGTAACAAAAGTTTTGCCGGTAATAAAAAAGGCAAAAGCCGAAAGTGAAGTTTTGACACAAAAAGAAATTAAAGAAATCGAACAACATTTGCTTGAGATGCGTAAAGAAATTTTGGAACGCATCAAAAACAAAAAGAACGAAGAAATGCCGGAAAACGAAACCGGCGATGAAGCCGACTTGGCCGCCCAAAGTTTGGAAAAAGAAGTTTTGTTTGAACTAAATGACAGTTCCCATGAAAAACTTGACCAAATTGAAGCTGCTTTAAGGCGCATTTCCAAAGGTATTTACGGCACTTGCGAATATTGCCGCAAACCTATCCCGAAAAAGCGCATTTTGGCATTACCGTTTGCACGCTATTGCATTAATTGCCAAGTGTCAAACGAATCTATAAGAAACAAAAATAAATAATTGTTTTGCTTTCAAAAAACAAAAATTAACCCGCTCTTAAATAAAGGGCGGGTTTTCTAAAGTAAACTTATTTAATTACCTATATATAATGTTCCACCTGAACCGCAAGTATCATTATTTGCAATTCCGTTTTTGTTTGGAAGTTCTGCCTGACATAACTTTTTACCTATTTCACCACTTTGCTTGGAAGCACAACATTGCTTAGTTCCGGAATTGAGATTATATAAATATGCTATATAAGGTTTCCGTATAGAACACGCTATTTCATAGCGATTTAAATAATATGACATTTGACAACTACCCCAATCAAAAGTAATTTTATCTTTCATATTTGCATCAGAATAGATTCCCGCTCCATAAGTACCGCCTTCAATATCAATATCTAGAGCACTTAAGTCTAAACTTCTTTCGCCATGGGTAAGTATATATCTTGTTTGAGCATCTTTAATTGCTTTTGATACTGTTAAAAGCTGAGTAAATCTTGCTTTTGCAACAGCATATTTATATTGCGGCAGAGCAATAGCTGCAAGTATGCCGATAATTAAAACTACAACTAATAATTCAAGTAAGGTAAAACCTAACTTATAATTTTTTACATCATTTTGTTTTTTCATTTTTTCTCCCTTTTTAATTGTTTTTGGAGGCAATGAAAAACGGCTGATGTAATTGAGCCTTGTTACCTAACCCAAATATAACAGCCGTGGTTTACAGATAAAATCTATAAACACTCGGCACAAAACCAACGGGTAATTAAGCCGTCAATTTTGTGCCTATAACGAACTGTTTTTTAGAGGTAACAAGTGCCTTTAGTTTCCTAAAAGCTCTCCGTATTCCACATACGGTTCCAAAAACAGATTAAATTGTATTAGGGGTTTAAGCCCTACATTGAAAATTTCTCCTTCATAACAATAATAACAAATTTTATTAAATATGTAAACAAGCTAATTAATAGTTTCCATTTCTTCAAGTTTTTGGTTAAACTGTTCAATTATTTCAGGGGGTATTTTGTATAGTTCTTCCAAGCGTTCATAAAAAGGCATGTTATCGTCAAAAAATGGCATAGCCAGGTCCGCACCGGCAGAGAGGGAACGGGCAATTTTATCCCCTATACTTATATTTCCGGTTGCTTTCATATTTAAGGCATCAGTTATTATCAGACCATCAAATTGCAGCATTTCCCTTACCATTTTGTAAAATTTTGGGCTAAAAGTTGAAATATTGTTCCTGTCTATTCTGGGATATAAGGCATGGCCCATCATTAAATATTTGTAATTTTTTGCCGGGGTAAAGGGTATAAATTCCTTGTTGATTAAATCTTGTAAAGTTACATTTCTGATTACCGGGATTAATTTGTGCGGATCTATTTGCGAACGGGAAGTCCCTGGGAAATGTTTATAGCAGGGTTCAATCCCCCCCGCGCGCGTGCCTTGGGCGAAAGCCTCGGATAAAGCCCTTACTATTCTGGGGTTTTGGGAATATAAACGGGTTGTAAAAAAACGGTTATATTCCGCGGGGTTTATTTCCGCATTAGGGGCCAAATTTACATCTACCGAAATTAAAGATAAAAGTAGCGCTGTATTTTTTGCTTTATTAAAAACTATTTTCTTTGTTTTTAGCAAACCTCTCTTAGTTACCATTGCCCCGTAATAAGCGGCACTTGGAAACTTTTCTTTAGGAAATAAATATTTTAAGCGGTTTACTTTCCCCCCTTCTTGGTCAACAAAAAAATAAATTTTATGATCTAGCAAGGCGGTTAATTGTTGTTTTAGGGAAAAAAGGTCAATATGTTTTTTAAAATCTTTTTCAACAAAAATAAAACCATAGGGGTTAACTTGTTCCAAATACCCCTTTTCTTCTTCTGACAAAGGGTAAGATTTAATTGTTAAAATAAGTGGGGAGATGTTTTTTGCTTGAAGGTTAACAAAGCAAAAGGATAAAAATAAAAATGAAAATACAAATTTTCTCATAACAAATTATATAATATTTATGGTATAATTTCTTTGAAAGGTACTTGGAGGTATCATGAAAAAAATATTAGTCTTATCCTTAATAATTTGTTTAAGTTCATCGGCCTTTGCTCTGAATTGGCAAATGGTAGGTGCCCGTTCTATGGGTATGGGCGGTGCAGGTGTCGTTACTGCTAGTGGCACAAACGCACAATATTATAACCCGGCTTTACTTGGTGAATATGAGTGGGATGAACGAACCGACGAAAACGGTTTTCATTTTGGTGTTCAAATGGAAACACCGGCAATAGCTACTGAAAGCTCTGCTAGTATCGGCAATGGTATGTCTTACTTTAAAGACCTGTTAAAGAAAGGTTATGTCCCTTATGGTAACATGGATATTGGCTTTGGTTTAAGGAGAGGTAATTTTGGCTTTTCAATAAGATCTTTAGATTTAATGGCAATGTACAAAACGGGGATGTCAGGAGTTTTAGCAGATACAGCTGCATTCACAGAGGCAGCAGTAGGTTACGGCTTTTATTTGTTTGAAGGTGTTCGTTTAGGCGGTAATATTAAAGTTATTCAAGGTACCACTCTGGAACATTTTTTTAACCTTACAGATGATATCACTTTTGGCGATCTTATGAGAAAAAGTTGGCATCATAAAAAATTATCCGCAGATTGGGGTATAGATTTGGGTGCTGCTATTAATTTGTCAGATTTATTTAACGGTAATGTGATATTTAACCCCGATATCGGTTTTAGTGTTAAAAATCTTAATACACCAAAATTTAAAAGGCCTGAAAGACCGACAGGTTATGCCAATTGGAATAGTGACAAATATAAATTAAAACCTCAGTATAGAGTAGGGGCAGCAATACATCCGATCAAGGACCGTGTTACTATTGCTGCTGACATGGATTTGAATAAAAATAATACGGCAATAGCCGATTATAAATCAAGACAACTTTCCGCAGGTATGGAAGTTATTGTTTGGAATGAACATACTTTGAAAGTACCTCTCCGCGTAGGTATGAATAAAAATCTTGCGGAAGATAAAGCACCGACTTACATCACTGCAGGTTTTGGAACCCTCGGACATAATTTTGATTTTGAATTAGGTTTAGCTGTTGGTGATAAAACAGAAAAAGTAAAAAAGCATGATTGGCCAAATGCTATGGGTTTATCAATGAGTTTTGCTTGGTATTTCTAAATTTTATAATTAACTAAGAGGCGCGCCTGTCTGTTATATGGCAGGCGCGTTTTTATTTGACATTTTTCCTTATAATACCTCTTGACAAAATAATTTATTTATAATATAATTATACTAGTTTAACTAATATATTTTAATTAGTTAAATAAACGGGGGTATATATGAGGGGTAGAAAAAAGAAAAATAAAGACACGTTACATCATAATCACAAAAAAGATAAATTATTACACGGGCATGTTTATCTTTCAATATTAATAATTTTGGTACTTTGTTTTGCAATGCTTATAGGCTGTAAAACAAAAAATAAGGCAAATCAGAGTGATGCTTTACCTGTTTCCGCAGTAAAAGTTTTAAAATTAAATTTACCTTGGCAGCTTGAATATCCTGCTTTAGTCAGTGCAAGTTTAGAGGTGGAAGTACGGGCCCAGGTTGGCGGAATTTTACAGGCAAGGAATTTTCAGGAAGGCAGTTTCATTAAACAAGGTATGCCGCTTTTTCAAATAGATGAAACGGATTATGCCCTTACCGTTAAAAGCGCTGAAGGCCAATATAAGCAAGCAAAAAGTACTTATGAAAATAATTTGCTTACTTTTAACCGCGTAAAGCAACTAATGCCAAGCAATGCCGTTAGCCGTCAAGATTATGATAATGCTTATGCAAATTATTTATCCTCCAAAGCGCAGATGGAGATTGCCGCCTCGGACTTAGAAAGCGCAAAAGTAAATTTGGAATATACAACGGTGCAAGCACCTATAAGCGGTATTGCCGGGCAAAGCAGCCAAACGGCAGGTAATTTGATAAATGTGAACCAAGTCCTTACTACTATACAACAAATTGATCCGCTTTATATAAATTTTTCAATACCGGCAGAAGATTTTTATGCCCTTTCTTCAGCTTATGAAAACGGAACTTTGGAATTTGCCGCCAAAGACAGCGCCCCGTTAAGCGTTGAAATAATTTTGCCTTCAGGTGAAACTTATGAAAATATCGGCCAAATAATTTATTTTGCCGGTTCTGAAGACGGCAATACCTCTAGCATAAACATTAAAGCACAAGTGGAAAACCCTTTAAATCAAAGAGTTTTATTGCCTAAACAATTTGTGCGAGTAAAATTACATGGTGCCAATTATAAAAATGCTATTGTTATTCCAATATCTGCTATTTTACAAACAGCAAAAGGTAATTTAGTTTATACGATAGAAAACGGTAAAGCAAAAGCCAATTTTATTGAAATGCAAAGCCAAGGCAATATCGCAATAGTTACCAAAGGTTTAACGGAAGGGCAAACCATAGTTTCAGGCGGTTTAATAAAAATAAGGGAAGGCTTACCCTTAAAACCGGAATATGAAACTTTTGCCCCGATACAAAAACCTGTAATTAACACCGAAAAACAACAAAACGGAACAGCGGCTTTAGATGCTTTACTTCAAAAATACCAACCGCGAAGCGAACAAGATATAAGAACAAAAGCCCAAAAACAAGCTGATAAACAAAATAAAAAAATGATGAGCGGGGGCAATTTATGATTGCTAAGTTTTTTATAAATCGCCCAATTTTTGCGACGGTGCTTGCTTTACTTATTACACTGGGCGGCCTTGTTGCAATAACAAAATTACCGATAGAACAATACCCTGATTTAACACCGCCTACTATTGAAGTTTCCGCTACTTATTTGGGTGCTTCACCAGAGGTTATTGCCCAAACGGTTGCCGCACCTTTAGAAGAACAAATTAACGGTGTGGAAAATATGCTTTACATG
>CADAFA010000039.1 GCA_902787065.1 uncultured Elusimicrobium sp. | reverse complement strand
AAATTAAAAAAAGACATAAACACTCCTTTTATATATAAGTATATTATACCTTATTGAGAGGTAGTATAAAAGACTAACTTAAAAAATGGTATACTTTTTGTGTAGGGTTTAATACCCTAAAAAAATTTGATGTTTTTGGGACCGTATAAAGAATACGGTGTACTAATGAAAATTAGGTCATCTGGACCCCGAAAGCAGCCAATAGCATTTTTGCTTTTGTTTGCCACCTTACGGTGGCAAACTATGGCTGTACGGTTGGGTTTCGTCCAGATGGCCCGAAAGTACAGCCTTTTTCATTATTTACATCGTCTTTTTGGCCAATTTTTATTTTTTCTTCGGCTTCGGATACCTCCGCCCTGCCGGGCGTGTTAACTCGGTATACCTTGCCTTGATAAAAATAAAAATTATCTCAAAAATACTTGTAAATACGGTCCAAAAATAAAGGAGAAAGCAAAAATGAAACAAAAAAACAAACAAAAAAATCTCAAGCAAGGTTTTACTTTGCTTGAATTATTGGTAGTTGTTTTAATTATCGGCATATTGGCTGCTATTGCTTTACCGCAATATAAAATGGCAGTTGGAAAATCTAAATTTGCTACTTTAAAGAACTTAACCAAAAGTATCGCCAATGCTGCACAAAGGTATTATCTTTTACATAATACTTATGCTGGTATAAGCAAGTTAGATATAGAGATACCAGAAGATTCTGATTGTGCAATTGATAGTGTTAATGGGTATACTAAATGCTTTATTTACATTTACGGAGATAAAATAGCTCTGTATATAAAAATAGATACAGGTTTACCATATCTTTGTTTTGCTTTTAATGAAGATGAAAATTCACTATCAAATAAAATATGCCAAAAAGAGACCGGGAAAAAACATAATACAGGTCATGATACAGGTTGGAATCGTTATAGCTACTAAAAAACCCGCGCCTGATTTCAATACAGGCGCGGGGTTTTAAATTACCTGAAGCAAATATTAATATCTGCCTGCGGAACCTAAAACATTTTCGTTTTTAGCTTTGTACATGGCAATTAAGTCTGTACGGGCAGGGCCTAAATATTTGCGCGGGTCAAATTCAGCCGGATGTTCTGCAAAAACCTTTCTGATAGCAGCGGTCATAACTAAGCGTCCGTCACTGTCAACATTGATTTTGCAAACTGCGCTTTTTGCGGCTTTGCGGAGTTGATCTTCCGGTACACCGACCGCATTTTCAAGTTTACCGCCGTATTTATTGATGGTAGCAACTGCTGCTTGGTCAACACTTGAAGCACCGTGTAAAACAATTGGGAAACCGGGTAAACGTTTTTCAACTTCCGCTAAAATATCAAAGCGGAGCGGCGGAACGCTTTCACCAGGTTTAACTTTAAATTTATAAGCGCCGTGGCTTGTGCCGATAGAAATTGCTAAAGAATCTACACCCGTTCTTTTAACAAAATCTTCTACCATAGCAGGATCTGTATAAGTATGTTTTTCTGCGGCAACTTCATCTTCAATACCGGCTAAAACACCGAGTTCGCCTTCAACTGTAACATCAAATTGATGTGCATAATCAACAACTTTTTTGGTTAAAGCAACGTTTTCTTCATACGGTAAAGCGGAACCGTCAATCATTACTGATGAAAAACCGGAATCAATGCAATCTTTGCAAAGTTCGAAACTATCACCGTGGTCCAAGTGTAAAGCAACAGGAACAGGGTTACCTAAAGTTTTCATCATTTCAATAGCCCCGCGGCCCATATAGCGAAGCAAAGTTGCATCGGCATATTTTCTGGCGCCTTTTGAAACCTGTAAAATTACAGGGGATCGGCTTTCCGTGCAAGCTGTAATGATTGCCTGAAGTTGCTCCATATTATTAAAATTGTAAGCGGGTACTGCATAACCTTCTTTCATGGCCTTGGCAAACATTTCCTTTGTATTGACAAAACCGAGTTCTTTATAAGATACTGCCATAAAAAAACCTCCATTTTTAGTTTTTTATATTGTACAATTTTTAAAGAGGTATTTAAATAGGGGTACCAAAAGGAGGAGTTTATGGAATTAGATAAAGTAATAAAAATACGTCGTTCGGTAAGACAGTTTGAGAATAAAGAAGTAAAAATGGAAGATATTTTAGCTTGTCTTGAAGCCGCCCGTCTTGCCCCAAGTGCCTGTAACGGACAACCTACCCATTTCGTCATTTTAAATGATAAAAAAATTAAAGAAGATTTTGCTAATGCGGTTTTTGCTGGAAGATTCTTACCTTGCAGATTTTTTAAAAATGCACCGGTATTAGTTGCGGTATGTGTCAAAAAAAATGCAAATTTAACCGTCAAAGCAGGGCAAAAAATTGTTGGCCGCCCATTTTATTTGACAGACCAGGCAATAGCAGCTGAACACTTTGTTTTAAAAGCTACTGATCTTGGCCTTGGTACCTGCTGGGTTGGCTGGTTCAGTGCTAAAAAAGCGCAAGAATTTTTAAAAACCCCTCGGGGTGTAGAAGTTCATACAATTATAGCTTTAGGTTACCCAAAAGAGAAATTAAAACAAACAGAACATAGCCGCAAAAAACTTGAAGAAATTTATTCCTTTAACAGTTATAAATAGGAGATTAAAATGTTCTTCCAAAAACCCATAAACCAGTTAACTTTTGAGGATGTCCGCAACTTTTTAAAGCAGGGTGTGCCGGAAAATACTATGCTTGATTATAAACTTCTTCTGCCTAAAAATAATGAAAAGTTTGCCAAAACAATTGCCGCTTTTGCCAACTCTTTGGGCGGTACAATTATAATCGGTGTCAAAGATGAACACGATAAACCAAAGCCCCCTTTTAATGGTGTACAGGTAAACACAAAAATACGCGGGCAGATTGAAAGTATTATTCAAAATTATATTGACCCTGTGGTATTTGTTGATATTGCAACTTGCAAAAATCCTAAAAATAATAATATGTTTGTTGTTGTAAATATTCCGCAAAGTAATTTAACGCCGCACCTTGTCGGCCCCTTAAAAAGGGCTTATGTTAGGACGGGGCAAGCCTCAAGGCCGGAGACTATTGTTCACCCTAATAATTTGCCTTGGCTTTTGGATAACCGCCGTAAAAGCAATAATTTACGCCATATTTTAGTTGATAAAGGTGAAGCGCATTTTGATAATTATTTACGTTCTTTATCTAAAAACCCTGATGAAGTTCGCGGTGTCTGCACTTTGCTTTTAACGCCGATGTATCCGCAAGAACCTTTAAGAGATTTTAAAGAATTGCCGAGTATTGCCCGTAAAATCGGCTTAAACGGAACTTTTAATACTGTGCAAGACGGGCTTATTTTGCAAATTTCAAAACAAAGCACTTTGGAAATAAATTCCTACGGGCTTTTAATGTACAAAGCAACTTTGGAGCAAGACGGAATTTTTGATTATAAACGCTTTACCGAAGAAGCAGCAAAAACACTAAAAATTGCATCTGATTTTTACAGGGAACTTAATTTTATCAGCCCACTTTTAATGCGCATAAAACTTGCAAAAGTGCGCGGAGGCACAATTAAAATTGCGGCGCAAAAAAAGCAAATTATTGAAGATTATATCCGCCTTGAAAAGCAAGTTTACCCGATTGTTTTACAAACCGGGTTGGCTGATTTTGCGCGCGGTGTTTTGGAAGAAGTTTCCTGGGCGCTTAATTTGATGCCTGATTATTTGTAACACTTACAATTTAATACTGATAGGATTTTGCGGAAGTACTGGCTGTAGTAGGATTTTTTCTGCCGGTTTCCATTTTACAAAATCTTTCTCTATAATCATCTAATGGGGCACCGTACACATAACACAAAATTACAACTGTGTTTGAGTTTCCCCAATAATGATAAATTGTATATCCGACATAGCCGTTATAATCTGTTTCGTGTTTCATTAATTTACACCACGTCGCTTGGTAAGTTGTACCGCAAATATAGTTTTTATAAGCATATACATCACCAGTGGGATATATGAAAGATGGATTTGCCGGCATATCTAAATTTAGAGTGTCTAATCTATTTGAATATTCATCATTTACCAAATAATATTCTTTTTGGGCTTCAAAAATACTTCGTGTTAAATTTTTTATTGTTGCAAAGCGGCTCTTTAATACTGCCATTTTGTACTGCGGCAAAGCAATACCTGCTAAAATCCCGATAATTAAAACAACTACTAATAATTCAAGTAAAGTAAAACCTTTTTTGTTTTTAAACATATCTATAATCTCCTATATTTGTTTTTATAGCCTTTTCATTGAAGCAAAAATATATAGAACAAAAAAAAAAAAAAAAGCAAGTCACGACGATATTTTAAAAAAACAAAAAAAGGAAATTTTGATTTTATAAAAAATATTTTCTTATATTTTAGTTCCAAACTTTGCGTAGTAAAAGAACAATAACTGTAAATTTTCCTTTTGTACTACAAATTTAATATAATAGAGATATGTTAGAAAATTTCCATAAAGTCTCAGGCGCACAAATTATAGCCGCCTATATAAAGGACTACCCTCAAAAAGCCGCACTTGCTTTGCAAAGTGTGTCTTTGAGTGAGGCTGTCTTTTGGCTTTCGTCCCTAACTTTGGCGGATTTAACTGCTGTGTTAAACTTTATGGAGGTTAAAAAAGCCGCCGTTATTTTGCGCCGTTTACCTCTCAAACAAGGGGCGCGGACACTATTAAATTTAAATCCGCAAAAAGCAGGGGAAGTTTTAAAATATGTTCCCCCCTTCTATAAAAAACGTTTGGAAGGTGAACTTACGCAAGAAGAATTAAAAATTTTTAATGAAGCTAAACTTGCGCCGAAAAACACTATCGCAAGCATAATAAAGCCTGCAATTTTAACTTTTAAAACCGATGCTAAAATTGAAGAAGTTTTACAAAAAATTAAAACTTTACCAAAAAATAAAATACCGCAAAATATTTATATTTTGGATAAGCAAAACCGCCTTTGCGGCATAATAAAAACTACCGCTTTGGCAATTTTGCCCGTCAACAGTTCTTGCGGAAGTGCGATGGAAAAACCTCAAATCACTTTAAACCTTGAAACCAAAATTACAAAAGCAAAACAGATTTTAGCGCAAAATAAAATTTCCAATTTATCCGTCGTAGATAAAGAAAATATTTTGTGCGGTGAACTTTCTTTATGGGATATTCCGCAAACAAAAATTTCTTATGTTAAGAGGTTATTATGCAAATTAAAGTAAAAAAACTTGACTCCGCTGCAAAACTCCCTGTCCGCGCCCATGCAACAGATTCCGGCGCCGATATGTTTGCTTTGCATAAAACCGTTTTACCGCCGCACCAAATAACCAAAGTGCAAACGGGTATTGCCGTTGAATTACCTGAAGGCACGAGCGGTTGTGTTTGGGGTAAAAGTTCCGTTGAAAGTAAAGGCATTAAAGTTATGGCCGGCCTAATTGACTGCACCTACCGCGGCGAAGTTTTGATTTGCATGTACAATTTAAATGACGAGCCTTTTATCTTTGAAGAAGGCCAAAAAGTTGCGCAGCTTGTTGTTTTGCCGACGCTTTACCCAAGTTTTATTGAGGGCGAAATTAGCGATACCGCACGCGGTACAGGTGGTTTTGGCTCAACAGGAATAAAATGAATCAGGCAAGTGCAGACATTTTAATAATAGGTGCCGGCGCAAGCGCGCTTGCTTGTGCAGCCGAACTTGCCCCAAAAGCCAAAGAACAAAACAAAAAAATAATTTTACTTGAAGCGCAAAAAGTTTGTGCGCGCAAAATCCTAATAAGCGGCAACGGGCGTTGCAATTTTACCAATGCCGCCGCAGCACCATCTAAATATTACGGAGATAAAAAATTTATAACGGAAATTTTAAAACAATTTCCCCCAACCGCCTGCCTTAAATTTTTTGATAAAATCGGCTTAAAATATATTAGTGAAAACGGGCGCTATTTTCCGATAGCCGGCAAGGCAAGCGCGGTTAAAGAATGTTTTTTAAATTGGCTTGAAAATTACGGCGTAAAAATTCTTGAAAATCAAACCGCAACGGAAATTAAACGGCAGTCAAATCTTTGGGAAATTAAAACGCAAGATACTGTTTATACGACGAAGTTTTTAGTGCTTGCCTGTGGCTCAAAAGCCTATCCTCAAGCAGGCGGAACGGAACTTGGTTACACACTTGCGCGTCAAGCTGGGCATAAAATTAATATGCCAAGGCCTGCCTTGTTTGGTTTTGATTTAATGGAAAAGAAGGCTTTAATCCGTATAGCGGGTATTAAAATGCAAGCAGATGTTTGGCTTGAAAAGTATCCGCAAAGCAAGCAAACCGACGAAATACTTTTTACCACCCGCGGTGTAAACGGTAATAATATTTTAACCTTAAGCCGTCAAGTTCAAGGCGGAGATAAAATTTTTATTGATTTTTTACCCCAATTTACTACCAAAGATTTACATAAATATTTAACGGAGCGCGCAAGCAGTTACCCTAATTTAAAAACAAAAGCCTTGCTCAGCGGAATTTTGCCGGACAGCCTTATAAATTTGCTTATTGATTTTGCCCACCTTCGCAAAAACAATAAATTAATTGAACTAAACCCCTCTAATTTTGCTAAAATAGAGGAAACACTTAAGGCTTGGCCTTTTACCGTTGCAGGTATCAGGCCTTTTGAGGAAGCATACTCCGCCGCCGGCGGTGTTTTGACAAGTGAAATAGAGGCAAAAACTTTGCGTTCAAAATGTGCGGAAAATTTGTTTATTATCGGCGAGCTTTTGGATATTGATGCATATTGCGGCGGGTTTAGTTTGCATTTTGCTTTTGCGACGGGTGCGCTTGCCGCAAAAAGTATAGGAGAAAACTTATGCAGGACTTAATTATTCGTAAAACGAGCATAATTTCAGGTGATAAAAAGGCTAAATTTTTAAGGACTTATTTCTTTAAAGAGCAGGAAGTTTATACCGAAAAGTTAAATGAAAATTTGGACATTATTGAGACAAAAGGCACTTTACCTGACGGGCTTGTGCGCGAATATTTTCCTAACGGTTTGACCTATTTTGAATGCCCCTTCCTAAATGGTAAAAGGCATGGTAAAAGTAAAATATTTTTTGAATCCGGCAAATTAAATGTTGAAAAGTTTTATAAAAACGGTTTGCTTGAAGGCCCTGCCTGTGTTTTTTACCCAACAGGTCGTTTATATGAAGAATTTTATTATGTTAATGATGTAGAAGACGGTAGAAGGCTTAAATATTATCCAAGCGGGCGTATAATGGAAGTTTCCGAATATAAAAAAGGTTATTTGGAAGGCCCTTGCAAAAGTTATGACGAAGAAGGTAATATTAAAACCGAGTGTGTATATAAACAAAATATGATTGTCGGTGATAAAATTACCTATCATCCAAACGGCACAATTGCCATGGTTTCCCCTTATCAAAACGGTAAGGCAAACGGCATAACAAAGAAATACTCCCCAAGCGGCGAACTTCAAGAAGAATGGACTTTTGAAGACGGTCAACTGAAAGCCAAAAAAGATTTTACTTTAGGTAAAGAAAAGTAGGAGGCAATAAAAAACATTAGACAATTTGTGTAGTATAGACTTATTTTTAGAGCCGTTAAGAGCGGTACAGTTGCTTTAGGACTAAGGTAACTAATCAGAGAGCTAAAAAAGAGTCGCACTATCATATCTGTATAGATATGAGGCGATTTTGTTTGAGCGTTCTCTGATTCTCAAATGAATCGCCTTTTTCAAAAAACCTTATTTAATAACCCCACTCCTAACCTCTCCGCCTTAAGAAGGGGAGAGGAATTAGAGGAATAATTTAATTAAAGGAGAATCAAAAATGAATAAAACTAAAAACCGCAAGGGTTTTACACTTTTAGAACTTTTAGTAGTTGTTGTAATTATTGCTGTTTTGGCGGCAATTGCCTTGCCGCAATATTATTATGTAATAAATGTTACAAAAGTTAAAGCAAATATGAATACAGTTAAAGCCATCGCAGATGCTATGGAACGTTATGTTTTAGCTAATGGAGAATATCCTACTTTTAGTGGAGGCTATGCAAGCTCAAATTACGACATAAATAGAGTTTTAGATATAGATGTTCCAAATCTTCAGTATGTTGTAAATAGTCATCAATCTGTAATTTGGGATTTAAAAACAGATATGCGCATAGGATATTCCTTGCAACAGATGCCAAAAGTGCCTGTAAAAAAATTTTATTGTTATTATCAAAGTGATGATGACGGTTTACCAACATCAACTAAAGAAAAGATTTGCAAAAAAATATGTAATGTTAATGAAATACAGCGTAGTTTTCCTTCTGGAAGTCATGCCGGTTGTGTAGTAAATTAAAAATTTACTATATTCAAACACATTAAAAAAGCCCACGCTTGCAAAGGCGGAGGGGCAGGGGGTGGGGTTGTAAAACAAAAAACCTTATTTAATAACCCCACTCCTAACCTCTCCGCCTTAAGAAGGGGAGAGGAATAAAAGAAAAATCTCTATAAAGAAAAACGGCACTTTAAAAGTACCGTCTTTAGTCGTGTTTTAAAACTTCCGAGCTAGGGATCGAACCTAGGATTCCTCCTCCAAAGGGAGACGTGTTACCGCTACACCACTCGGAAAAATCTACTACTCAGCTTTAGGTGCTTCTGCGTTTTCTGCAACAGGTGCAGTTTCTGCAACCGGGGCTGCTTCTGCCACTGGTTGAGTTGCACCTTGCGGGTTCTTGGCAAGTTCTTCTTGATAAGCTTTAATAATATTATCTTCCAAATACTTGCGGAATTCTTGGTTGATAGGGTGAACCATATCTTTATAAGAACCGTCACTCATCTTTCTTGTAGGCATACCTAAAAATACGCCTTTTGTACCTTCAATGATTTTCATATTTCTTACTACAAAGGAATCATCAAAAGTGACGCTTGCAAAGGCTTTAAGTCTTTCTTCGCCCATTAAATGAATTCTAATTTCAGTTATCTTCATAAACTCGCCCTCCAAAAGCGGGTTACAAATACCGTATAACCTTCGGCTTTTAATGTTGCTTCAATCTTTTCGGCTTTGGCTTTATCGTCCATTAAGGCAAAAACACTTGCCCCCGAACCGGACATTAAGGCCACCCCATAATTTTGCAACTTTTCTTTAAGTTCTTGTACTTCTTTTAAGTACAAAAAAACGCTGCTCTCTAACTTATTGTAAATAAGCGGGCTTAATTGTTTTAGAGAGCCGCCCTTTTCGATCTCATTAACTAGTTTAGCAATTTTTGAGTTTTTTGTCAAACTTTTCTTGGATATTGTCAGGTTTAATCCGTCATAAGCGGCTTTTGTGGGTGAGGGTAAATTAGGGTTTGCAATAACTACAAAAATGTCATCTTTTAAATTATTTTTTATAGGTGTTAACTTTTCGCCGATACCTTCGGCAAGCATAAAAGTATCATCACTTAAAAAGAAAGGTATATCAGCGCCGAGTTTTGCCGCAAGTTTAACTAAATCTTTTTTACGTTTTGAATTGAGTTCAATGCCAAAAAGCGCGCAAAGGGCAAGCAATGTTGCGGCTGCGTCTGAAGATCCCCCCCCTAAACCCGAGGCAAGAGGAATGTTTTTCTCAAGCCTAATTTGACAATGGGCTTTAATATCAAAATGTTCAAAAAATGCTGCTGCGGCTTTGTATACAAGGTTTGATTTGTCCTCTTTTAAACCTTTTGAAAAAGGACCTCGTACTTTGAGTTCTATTTTAGTTTCAGGTGCTTCTTCAACGGTAATTTTTAAATCGTCCCCTAAAGCGATTTTTGCCATTACCGTGGCTATTTCGTGGTAACCGTCCGGTCTTTTAGACAGAACATCTAAAAATAAATTGATTTTAGACGGTGCGAAAGTTGATATTTCTTGCATATTTCCTCCAAAGCAATATTGTAGCATATTTGGGGGTATTGTTCGCATGAATTTTATTTTCCTACATGGTAAAACATGCAAGTTCCTAGAATCTCACAGGAACTTGTGTGCCAATATGAACCAAAACTTTCGCAAACTTTAGCGTAACGGGAATTTTGGTCCGAACCTTTTGCAAAACATAAAAATTTGTTTTTCAAGCTTGACGTATCGCTAAAATTATAACCGACAAAAAATTGATTTTGTAAATTAGTATTATTAGTACAAAACACTCCTCTTTGTATATATAACCAACAGTCTCCCCAATCAAAATAAGCACGGTAACTACTTATTCTATTAGCTGTAATACTTATATCAAGATCATTGATCTGTGTGGAATAAGTATCGTACATCATATAATAACGCTCATTAGCTTCTGCCAAAGCCTTGCCGATATTCATCATTGTTGAAAATCTTGCTTTATCAACTGCTCTTCTATATTGCGGTAAAGCAATACCTGCTAAAATGCCTATAATCAGCACAACAACTAAAAGTTCTAAAAGTGTAAAACCTTTAGCGAATTTATTTTGTCTATCCTGTGAGCCAATTTTATTTTGTATTTTTTGTTTATTTTGTTTCATACTTTCTCCTTTATTAATTAAGTATTTCTTTTAATTCCTCTCCCCTCCCTAAGGTGGAGAGGTTAGGAGTAGGGTTATTAAACAAGGTTTACTTTATTTCACANNNTTATTTCACAACCCAACCCCCTACACCCCCACTGCCCCCTCTGTCGCTCCGCGACATCTCCCACCATTTTTAAACGACCAAAAATGAGGGCGAAACAATCGGAAGTTCTATCCCTCCGCCTTTGCAAGCAAAGGGGCGGGGAGTATAAGGAAATTTCTTTTAAAATCAGTCAAATAAAAAACGGCTGACATAATCAGATCTATCCAAGACTAAATATGCCAGCCGTGATTTATCAAAACGATAAATGCTCGGCACAAAACCGGCGGGTAATTAGTCCGTCAATCTTGTGCCTGAACGTTCTGTATTTATTTAGGTTGGATAGATGCTTTTTTAAAAAGCCCGTCTTAATGACACCCAAAAACAGATCAAATTTTTTTAGGGTTTTATTTACCCTACATTAAAATTTTACCTCTAAATTTAGTATATCATTTTTTAACAAATAAATTTTACTCCCTTAAAGCTGTTAAGGCCAAAACTTCGCGCGCGCCGGCTTCCTTTAAAACGCGTGCACATTCTTCTAAAGTTGCAGATGTGGTGCAAACATCGTCAATTAAAATAAAGGCTTGGCCTTTGACCTCCACGCCTTTAGCCAAAGCAAAAGCACCCAAAACATTTTCCTTTCTTTGTTCGCGTGGCAATTTTGTTTGGCTTTCGGTATTTTTTGTGCGTACTAAAGCATTTAAAACAGGCGTACCGCAAATTTTACCTAAATGTTTGGCAAGAACTTCCGCCTGATTAAAACCGCGCTTTCTTTGACGGCTTTTATATATCGGAACAGGTACCAAAAAATCAGCTTCGCGATATTCCGGATATTTGCGGTATGTTCTGTACATAACTTCGGCAAAATAAGGAGCGATATTTAAATATTTTTCATATTTAAAAGCGTGGACTAAGGCGCGTGTCGGTTCATTAAATTGCAAAGCGGAACGTATAAAAGAACATTTATATTTTGAGGCTTTGCTCCCTCGGCAATTATAGCAATATTTACCGCCGGATTTAAGCGGAACACCACAGCGTTGGCAAAGCATACCTTTAACAAACTCTACTTTTTTAAAACACTTTTCACAAAGTAAAGTTTTGTTTTTCAAATCTACCCCGCAGCAAAAGCAGGTGCGCGGCAGGAAGAAACTAACTATTTTATCTATTATAATTTTTATTTTGTATTTCATATTAGAATTGTATCGTCATTAAAGTACCGATATTATAAGCGGTATAAGAATTCTCCTTTATATAAAGATGTTTGAATTTTTGAAATGCAGCACTCAAAGTAAAACGTATATTTTTTGAAAATTCATAATCAAGATTTGTATTTATGTCAAGTAAATCGCGGTTATCATCAACAGTGAAAGCACGGCGGCGGGAATAACTTAAATTGGTGGTCCAAATTACCCTGTTCGTCGTTAAATATTGTTTTGAAGTAAACGGCAACTTAAAACCATGGGGCAAATTGAAGTCAAGTTTAAAAGTAATGGCAGGTACGGTTTCTTTAACTTGTGTAACCATGGCTAGTGTCTGGTTAGTTAATTCTTTTTTACTGTCCAAGATATAAGTAAACTTTGGTGTTATACGCATTTTTTTATAAGTAAAAGAGGTTTGTGCCGTAAAATCACGTCTTAGATAGGCACTTAGCGGCACATCATTTTTTAAATCGTCTTTATCGGTTGTACTTTGGGTATATGATAAATTTGTGTCAAAAGTATTCATTAATAAAAATCTTAAATCTGTGCCAAAGGTTTTGTTATCACTTTCACTGGTATTAATTGTTTCACTTTTTATATTGGAATATTTAATTTTTAAATTGGTTCCGGAAATATAGCGTGGGGTAGTATCAAAAAACTTTTCCAAATTATCAATAAAGAAAACAAGGTCCGGTAAAGTAGTATTTTTTGTTTTATAAAAAGAACCCAAATTTTCATTTTCCTGCGTTGCATAAGAAAAGTTATTTATTATTGAAACTGAATTTAAAGGCATTAAATTGCCCCCAAAGGTATATTCTTTAAACGGATTCCAGCGTAGTGAATTTGTATAAGTATTTCTTAAAGTCAAATTAGTTCGCCTGGCATAAGGGGATTTAATACCCATTGAGCCGCGTAACCAAATTTTATCTAGGGCATTAAAATCATTGTCAACATATTCCCAAGCATCACCGTCTTGTAATTTATAATTATTTGAAACACTTAAAGCAGCTAAAAGTTTATTATTTTTAAATATATCGCGCCCGCTTAAAGTTAAAGAAATATTACCTTCGGAACTGCGGTTAATACTTTTAACTTGGCCGATATCAATACTTTGCCCCGATAGAGTTAGTTTAGATAAATTATTATTTTCCCTTATATTTACATTATAACTTGCCGTAGGTACAAGCCAAGAATTAATGCGAAGGGAAGAACTAATCCCTACATTTTCCACTGCATATTTTGCATATTTTTTGCTTTCAAAATTATTTATTTCCGTATTATAATATTTGCGGCTTTCATCAGCGGTAGTTAAAGAATAACTGGGGACCAAACTTGAACCTTTCCAAGGGACTAAATTTAATTTTAAAGAGTAATTTTTAACATTTTCATCCGTATTATATGTGCTTGAACCAAGGGTTTGCAGGCGGATGTTATCATAATTTATTTTATTACTGGTTAGCCCGACATTGGCATTAACATTTTTAATTAAACCTTGTTTTTGCGGGGAATAATTTATAGCGGCTGTGTAATTATCGCTTTTATCTTTTCTTTGTAGTAAATCATAATCTGTAGAATTAAAATTATAACCAACAGTTATTTGCGGGAGTTTTGGGTTTTGATAACGGGCTATAACCGCACCTTTTTTGCGTTCTACAGAACCTTTATCAAGTAAGCTGACAGTATTTGTTGTATCGTGGTTTAAGACGTCCGGGGTAACGGTATTTGAACGGTAATAATTTGCTTCCACAGGCAAATATTTAACCTTTTTAAATTTTAAAAAGTAATTTTCTTCTTTATTTTTTTGTTTAGAGGCAACTGTTATCGGGGTTTGGAATAAATCATCTTTATATAAAACTTTACCCCCTGCTTCAAACCAATCTTGATATTTGATAGTTGCATCAGCTTCATAAGCCTCACCTTCTGAAACGACACCTTTGGCAAGGAATATATCATCAAGCCAGACTTGCCCTGTTTGAGAGGTACCGTCTTCTTGGCGGATACCTGCTTTAATTATACCAATGCGTTTATAATTTAAATTTCCCTCATTTATAGCAGTAGAAGGGTAAGAAGAAATATTTTCCCACCTATCTGGTATATGGTCCCCGCTTAAATCAATGAGTTTTAATTTGTACAAACGCCACTCATTTGTAGGGAAAGAAGTACTGTCTAGAGGGATTTCAATCTCACTGTAATTATTATCATCAGTTGCAATTCTTAAATAAAATTTAGCTTTATCTGCAGGGTTTTGGTTATATAACAGGAAGTGAAATTCTTTATGAGTTGAAAAATCTATACCATTAAAATTTTTCTGTACACTTGCCTTATTTGTACTTGCGGATGCAAAATCATATTTCATTGCTAAAGATTGTTCCATTACGTTTGTAGATCCTTCTTCCCTGATATTATTTATAGATCCATACAAAGTGCGGAAAACTTGCCCCCCATCACCTGGATCATTAAATATCGGTTTGTAAGTAGATGGATTATCAACGTTATTTATACCATAAGTTGTAAGGATAGTTTCATCACTGTCAAGGGGTTGCCATACGCTACCTGAAACGGTTAAATTTGCAATTTTAATTGTACCTTTATCTTTGCCCCCTCTTTTCAAAGTTATACGCATCTGTTGAATAGAGGACCATCTATTAGAATCTAAATCCACTTGTAAGGGGAAAGTTTTCCAAGTAGTATTGGTTAATAATTCGTCTTCCGGTAAACCGCCTGGGTTTAAAATTGGCGTTCCGGCAAAGCCGAAATTACCGCCGGTATTAGGATCCATATGTTTAGATAATAATGAGAAAGTATCTAAAATACCGTTATCATTTAAATCTTGTGTATCAATTATACCGTTGGGTTGCGGTAAAGGATTATAAATGTTATGTGCAAAAGGATTATAATAATTTGGTGTACCATCAGGGTCTACGAATATCCAACCTTTATCTTCGCTGATAGTTAACTGGCCAGTACATCGTAAATCTTCGGTTTTAGGGACAGCTGTGCCACCGGGGATATAATATTTACTACAGGTTGGGAACATCTGCGAAGGTTCAAAACCAGCTAAATCAGTATAATTATCCGACATTTCATCCATAGTACCAAAGGAAATATTTAAAGCCGGCCCATCGATTTCACCTAGGGCAGTAAGTTCAATCAAAGTTTTATTTGTAAAATCTGTACCTGTATTGTTTATCGGAAAAGCTATAGAAACTTCATTCCTGTCAGCCGGCAAGCCTGTGAAATCATAGTTTATAACCAGGACATTTTGTTTTTCATTCGAATTTGCAATAGCATTAGGGTTTATTTCCAACATGGGTACTTCTTGAGAGTCCCAATTTATACTTCTAAAATAGGAGGTTCCTGCCGTGGGGTTGGAGGCTATTTTCCAATCACTGTAAATTGTTGATGCGCTTACCCTTTCTTTAACTTCCTGCATGTTTTCAATCATGGCATAACCAAAGAGGTTATTATCTTTTTTACTTTTTGCCACTTCAGTACCGGCAGATATTTTAAGACCATCTGTGATTTGTAAATCTTTAATTCTGGCATCAGCTTCCATAGTTGTAAGGGATGTTGATAAATCTCCAATTTGCGGTACTGTTTTGGGTTTTGTATTTGAATCATGCAAAATTGAAGCCCCTATGCTGATATTTTTTGTAAAATCATAGCTCAAACGCCCGCCCAAAAGCATACTGTCTTTTGATTCATTTGAAACTTCATAGTCAACATTTATTATACTGTTATCACCGATTAAATCCCTGTTATAAAAAGTTAAATAACCGGAGGTATAATCAACATAATAATCTTTATTACGGGCCATAGTTGCCCCGTTAACTTTAACCGTTTCAGACTGGACAACTATATCCGGTTCCAAAAAATAAGTTTTTACTGTGGAATTAAACTGTACAAAAAAGTAACGATTTGTCGCAGATACAGGGGTAGTGTTGTATAAGCCGTCATCAGGGAATCTTTCTTTAATATAAAAAACACCTTTATCATAATCTACTTGTAAAGGGCTTGGGCAGTAAGCAGGTGTTGGGGTTGAAGTGCAAACTTCAGCCCCGTCCGATTCAAGCAATTTTAAAATAAAGTTCCCTGTACCATTATCCCGGGATAATTGTTTGGTGCCTATATTATAATAACGTTTTATTTCAAGTTTATAACTGCCTTCATCGGTAGGGCTTTCTAGAGGGCGGTCATCTTGGGTTTTAATTAAAACGGGAATACCGCAAATATCCGTTGCCTGTTGCCCTGATGTATTTTTAAAATTTACCGCTACAACATCTGCAGCGGAGAGCTGCCTATTAAAAATAAGCATTTTTTTGTTTATGTCAAAAGTATAATCAACACCTTCAGTAAGCAATTTAAAAGGAGCATCACCCCCTGTGCCTGGGTAATTCGCACAGGTTTTATAATCTGCTGCCTGCATTGCGATTTGGTAACCGGTATTTGTATGGTCATTTAAATAAACTTCCATCGAACTGCTTACGATATCCCATCCTGACAACACAGAATCAGGAAATTCTAAACTATAATAGGTGCGGCGGATATAATTTAAGTCTTTAATATTTACCGTTTCAAATACGCTGTTACCTTTAAATTGTTTGGTTTTTGAATCACCTTTACTTTGGCTACCGATTAAATATAAATTTGCGTCCTTATGCTGTAAGTGCATTTTAGCACCGAAAACTTGCTTTGAGTAAGATAGGAATTGTGTTGCAGGTAAAGATAGGGTTATGTCACCAAAATCTACACTTTGAACGAGTTCGCCTTGTTTACCCTTATAGGATATTGCTATATTTTGGGAATCCGGCCTTTGGTCATCATAGTCAATATCAACGAAAATCCTATTACTAACTTTACCCTGAACTTTTAATTGCATTTCTTGATCAAAAACGACTTCGTTCAGATCCCTGTTATTAGTAGTAGATTTTACATTATATTTTTTTGCATTATATTTGAGGCCGAAAGTTTTGCGCCCCGTCATTGAAATTGTAGTTCCGTAAATAGGTAACAAGAGAGATGGGTTTAAAATTTCAATATATTCGGTTGTTTTTCCTCTTAATTCTATAGCTCCTTCTGTTTCGGCAATAATATTTTCAAGATAAGCCCGAGAATAATTAAAATATTCTTCCTCCCCCTCTTCATCAGTATCTTGGGATTGCGGGAGCATTTGCTGGGCATTTTCCTCATTCAAAAAACCGTAGCGGGCAGGTTCAAATAGTTTAAAACGCTCTTTTTTGCCAAAACTTTCAAGTAAGTTTTTAGGTGGTTCTTCTGTTTGTAATTTTTTGGAATTAAAAGACGCTACCTCAGCAGCTAAAATTTCCGTGCCAGAGGCATTAAAAAACATAGACACTAGCAAAACAATTGTAAAAAATCTTTTAAGCATAGTGCTTATATATATAATATAAAATTATGGGCTATATATGTTAATTATTTAATGATTTTCATTACGGTAAACAAAAAATAGCCCTAATTTTAGGGATATTGATTGTATAGTGTAAAAATTATATTTTAAATATAACCTTCCGGAATTGGCGGGATATTTTTGTCCGCATATTTTTTTAGGTTTTTATA
>CADAFA010000038.1 GCA_902787065.1 uncultured Elusimicrobium sp. | reverse complement strand
GTGCACATTATTTGTGATGTATCATAATCTCTATATAAAGAATACTCACCATTAGCTCTTTGTGCAAATACACCTGTTTCAAGTAATTCATAATTATAGAAAGTGGTTTTTAATTTGCCGTTTTCCATAGTGCCTGATAAATCTATATCAAGGTTTGCAAAATCAGTAGTATAATTGTTTTTGACAAGATACCAATCATGCTCGCTTTTTGTTACTGCAGACATAGTGGTTAAAGCCTCTGAAGCCCTGCTTTTTTCCACTGCTTTTTTGTACATAGGTATTGCTATTGAACTCAGCAAACCTATGATAACTACAACTATTAAGAGCTCCATTAGTGTGAAACCCTTTTTGTTTACTGCTTTTTGTTTTTCCATACTTTCTCCTTATTACACTTTTAAAGCGTTTTAACTTAGGATAAGAATATTGTACAGAAAAAAAAAAAAAAAGCAAGTCGAACATTTTTTACGACGATAAAATAGTAAGCAAAAAATAATTTATAGTTTAAAAATATACCCCCCTAGGTCCTTTGGGTTATTTTAGATAGGTCCAAATACCCTTGTTTTTAATCTTTTTATTCTATATCATGTTATTAAGTGAAAGGAGAAAATAAAAAATGAAAAAAATATTAATAACTGTCTTTATTTGTTTAATAACCTTATCTATACCTACCTTAGCACAGGACGTACAAAACAAATTAGACCGATATGTTAATTCCCAATTAACAACAACAGAGCAATCTGAAATTACAACTTTACCTGAAGAACAATTACAAGCTAATTTAACTATTGAAGAAATCAGAACTGTCTTGGAAGAAATAGTTAATTCGGGAGAATGTACTGTCCCCGATATTGTACAAGACCTTAACGATTATATAATTGAAGAGTCTGCCTTTTCTGCTGTAGGAGATTCAAATTTATGGGAGAAAAAACGCTCTGAACTATACCGTTATATACAAAGCAGCAATTGGCATACCGGTAAAAATATCAGTGACGCGGACAGGGCTTTTATTCAAACCCTTAAAACAATTGCCTTCGGCTTAATAAAAGAAGCAGCCCAATTATGTGGTTGGGACCGCATTTTAGACCGTCTTGAACAAGAATCAATTAATAAATATGAAAACAGTGAACAAATACAATATGCTGTTGCCACAGTAAAAGCAAATATTAATGATGCACTCAATGATGATGACCACGCCATAGAAACTCTTTACACAGCTGTACAACACAATGCCTTTACTTTATTAACCATAAATTATATAGATTACAAAAAGTTATCTAATGCTTTCCCGGAAGTAAAATTTTTATTTGAAGATTTATATACCTTTTTTAAATGGCGTTATGATCTACGTAACAATGATGCTTCCTATAAGTTAAATGAAGATAACATAAATGTTAAATTCAGACAAGCAGCTGCAACCAATTCCTTCTTTGCATTTTGGGAATTAGCAAATATTGCTAAAGCTGAAATGAGAAAAGCAGTGGAAAATGAAGATGATAATTTAACGGTTTTAACAGTATCTGATGAAAGAGATAATATGGAGTTCTTTGAGGCTTATGCAAAACAAGCCCTTTATTTCGGCAGGATTTGGAACGGAATGCAACGCTATGTAGTCAAGAAAAATTTCTTGCCCAAAACATTAAATCCAAAAAGGGGCGCCTGTAAAAGCATTATTGAGAAAGATATTAATAAATCCTTAGATCCTTTAAACAAGGAGCAACTCCTCAATGTGTTAAACGATGTAAGGATAAACTATAACGCTGCCCGTAGTGTTGCTGAAAAATATTGGAATAATTGGGCTTCTGTTAATTTAACTGAACAGAAAAAACTTCAAATTCAAAAACAATTACATAAACTGCTTCAACAAATAACAGAAGAAAGAATAGAAGATACTATAAACAGTCTCCCCCAAATAGACACTTTGCAAAACACTTTGCCAGACACTTTGCCAGACACTTTGCAAAATGACTCTATCCCCCCTGTTTTGGATATAGCAGATTAAAAACACAAAAATAAGTAAAAATTCCCAGCAATAAAGTAGCTGGGAATTTTTTTATTAATGAAAATGTTACAATAATTGCCTTCTTAGATCCTTTTCTTTACTTAAAACACTATTTATGCTATTATTAAGTATATTAAAACGGAGGATGTATATGACATTGTTATTAGCAGTCGCTGTAGTAATACTTGTTGTCATTGTAATACTTGCAGCTTATGTGATAGGAGTTTACAACGGTTTAATCGTAGGAAAAAACCGCGTAAAGGAAGCGTTTAGTGATGTTAATATTCAACTCAAACGCCGCTATGACCTTATACCTAACTTAGTTGAAACGGTTAAAGGTTATGCCACCCATGAAAGCCAAACACTTGAAAAGGTTATTCAAGCAAGAAATATGGCTATGGCAACAAAAGGGGACTTAAAAGAACAAGCTAAAGCAGAAAATATTTTAAGCGGAACATTAAAAAGTTTATTTGCCGTTTCAGAAAATTACCCTGAACTTAAAGCCAATGAAAACTTTTTAAAACTTCAGTTTGAACTTACAGACACCGAAGATAAAATTAAAGCCGCACGCCGTTTTTACAACACAAATGTTTTGGCTTTAAATAATAAAATTGAAATGTTCCCAAGCAATATTATTGCTTCAATGTTCCAATTTACCAAACAGGAATTTTTTGAACTTGACGATGATGAAGCACAAGCAGCAAAGAAACCTGTTCAAGTTAAATTCTAATATTTATGACTCAAACCCCGCTTAACCTATACGACGAAATTGCAAGGAATAAAAGAAAAACCGTTCTTATTCTTATGCTTTTCCCCTTAGTTTTAGCGGGGTTGATTTATACAACCGTTTTTTTTGTTTCTTATTTTATCGGCTTAGATGCCGAACAAGCAACACAGGCAATAAATTTCCAACAAATAAACCTTATGTCAACTATTGCCGCTTGTATAACGATAGTTCTTGCAATAATTTGGGCCGCCGTTGCTTGGTTTACCGGGGATCATATAGTTTTAGATTCAGCCGGCGCAAAAGAAATTTCCCGTATAACACACCCCGAAATTTATGTTTTGGTAGAAAATTTAACTATTGCCACAGGTTTACCTTTACCGCGTATTTATATAATGGACGATGATTCCTTAAATGCTTTTGCCACGGGTAGGGACCCGGAGCATGCCTCTTTGGCTTTAACGCGCGGTATTATAAACAAATTAAACCGTGCGGAACTTGAGGGTGTTATCGGCCACGAACTTGGGCATATAGCAAACCGCGATATACGCCTTACTATGTTGGTAGCAACTTATATCGGTGCAATAACTTTAATGGGGCAAATTTTGATACGCTTGGCAGCATCTTCTTCCAGAAACAAACGGGGCAAAAACGGCGGTCAAATAACAATTATCCTGTTAATATTAGGTTTTGTTTTTATGATTTACGGTGCTATTTTCGCGCCTTTGATAATGTTTGCATTGTCAAGAAGACGTGAATTTCAGGCTGATGCAACATCAGCATATATGACAAGAAACCCGAAGGGATTAGCCTCTGCCTTAGAAAAAATTTCACAAGACAGCCGCGTTGAAGCACTTGACGGCAAAAGCATGGTTGCCGCTGCTTGTATAGCACATGCCGGCGCCCCGCAAGCTTTAACTTCTTTATTTGCCACCCATCCCCCGATAGAAGAAAGAATAGCCAAATTACGCTCAATGTAAAAACTGCAATAAAAATTTACATTTCTGCGTTTAATAATTGTACAATATATTTTTAGGTAATTTGCCTATTTTGCCGGAGGATTAAATGAAAAGATTTATATCTTATATACTTTCCTTTATTATCTGTATAACGGGTAATTTCGTTTTTGCCCAGGAAAGCCCTTTACAAAATAAAAATTTGACTTTAGAAGATTGTATAAATTTAACTTTACAAAATAACCCGGAAATAGCCGCTGCTTATTCAAGTCAAGAAGCACAAAGAAGCCAATTAAAACAAAGTAAATCGGGTTATTTCCCTCAAGTAAACGGCAGTGCAGGTTATAGCCGCTCAAATGCTAACAGTGCCACCGGTAACACGGGAACAAATAATAGTTATTCCGCTTCAGTAAATGCAAGCCAGTTGATTTATGATTTCGGGCAAACAAGTTCAACCGTAGGTATACAGGAAAAATCTTACCAAAGCGCAGTACAAAACACTACCGCTTTAATTAATGACAAAATCTATGCTTTAAAAGTAGCTTATTACGGGGTACTTTCAGCGGAAGAATCCGAAAATGTTTACAAACAATCGGTTGAACAATACACAGAACAATTAAAACGTGCCAAAGCATTTTATGATGTAGGAACATACCCTAAAATAGACGTAACTTCCGCACAAGTGAATTTAAATGATGCAAAACTTAATTTACTTACTGCGCAAAATTTAGTAAAAACCAAACGCCAGGAACTTTTAAATGTGATGGGTATAAACGATACAAACCCCACTTTTACTTTGCAATTTGACAAAACACTCCCCCCTTTTGATATCACTTTAGAGGAAGCCCTTGATACCGCCAATAAAAATAGGCCGGACTTACTCGCTAAACAACTTCAGGTTGAAAGCGCAAGGCAAAATGTCACCCTTTCAAAAACAGGTTATGCTCCGACAATTACAGCAAACGGCAGTTATGCATGGAGTGGGAATGACTTCCCCCTCTACGACCGTTGGTCCGCAGGCGCAAGTTTAAATGTACCGATATTCAGCGGTCTTAGCACTTATAACAAAGTAGAACAATCAAAACAAAATTTACAAACAGCATATCACAATTTGACCTCTTTAGAACAACAAGTATTGCTTGAAGTAAAAACGGCTTATCTTTCCTTAAACAATGCAAAGGAACGTATACCGGTTGCCAAACTTACACAACAGCAGGCCAAAGAAAGTTATAATTTGGCCGTAGGCCGTTATAAAGTGGGTGTAGGCAATTACATTGAAGTTAAAGATGCGGAAACTTCTTACAGTAAAGCAAAACTTTCTTATATTCAAGCGGTGTTTGATTACAATTTAGCAGTTGCAAAATTAAAAAATTCAATTGGAACAAAATAAGGAGAATTATGAAAATAACAAAGAAAAAATTAATATTTGCTGTTATTGCAGCATTGATTATTGTCTTCATTTTAGTAAAAATTACCGGCGGTAAAAAATCGACATCTTACCGTGTTGAAAACCCGCGCCGCGCAAAAATTGTGCAAACGGTGGAAGCTTCCGGTACGATAAACCCGGTTACGCAAACAAGTGTT
Source organism: uncultured Elusimicrobium sp. (assembly GCA_902787065.1). Lineage (GTDB taxonomy): Bacteria > Elusimicrobiota > Elusimicrobia > Elusimicrobiales > Elusimicrobiaceae > Proelusimicrobium. The sequence continues at coordinate 2,733 of CADAFA010000038.1, read as the reverse complement.
GGTACACAAATTTCCGGCAGAGTGGAAGAAATTTTTGTTGACTATAATTCAACCATAAAAAAAGGGCAACTGCTTGCGGTTATTGACCCGTCAACCTATAAATCTAATGTTATTCAGCAAGAAGCAAACCTCCAAAAACTTGAAAGTGTTTTCAAAAATGCCGAAAGGAATTACGATAGATATAAAAAATTATATGCACAACAACTTGTTGCCAAAAGCGAACTTGATAATGCGGAGATGGATTATCTTTCCGCCAATGCACAAGTAGTGCAAGGGCGCGCAAGTTTAGATAAGGCAAAAATCGATCTAAGTTATACCAATGTTGTTTCACCTGTCGACGGAATTGTGATTTCAAAAGAAGTGGAACTTGGGCAAACTGTTGCGGCAAGTTACCAAACACCTACTTTGTTTCTGGTAGCGGAAGACTTAACAAGAATGCAAATTGAAGTTAATATTTCAGAGGCCGATATCAGCAAAATAAAAGAAGGCCAAAGGGTCGATTTTAATATTGATGCCTACCCGACAAAAACCTTTGAAGGCCGCGTAAGCCAAGTTAGAAATGCGGCAACAACGATTTCAAACGTTGTTACTTATACTGTGGTTGTTTCAGTAGATAACAGTGATCTGTCTCTTAAACCTGGAATGACGGCAAATGTTTCAATAATCACGGCAGAGGCAAACAATGCTTTAAGCGTTCCGAACCAAGCTTTACGTTTTGTTCCGCCGGATAATGCAAAAATAAGCGGTACAAAAGATGGTAAAGACGGGCAACGCAAAAACTTTAAAGGCCAAGGTTTGTGGCGTCAAAATAAAGACGGCTCAATTTATATAACCGAAGTCCAAACGGGTATTACCGACGGTAATAGAACGGAAATCATTTCCCAAGATATTACGGAAAACACCCCTATTATTGTCGCAAGTGAAGCCGGTGCAAAAGGCAAAAACCAACAAGGCAGGCCGCGCGGCCCGATGGGATTTTAAAATAAGCAGGTAAAATATGGCTTTAATAGAAGTTAAAAATATTTGGAAAATTTACCAGCTTGGTGATATTCCGCTTGAGGTACTTAAAGATGTCAGTTTAACCATTGACTCAGGAGAATTTGTGGCTATTATGGGCCCCTCAGGTTCCGGCAAAAGCACTTTTATGAATATGCTCGGTTGCCTTGATAAACCTACAAAAGGCACCTATATTTTAGACGGTATAAACATCACAAATTCAACTTTAAGCGAGCTTGCTGATATCCGTTGCCGTAAGATAGGTTTTGTCTTCCAAGGTTTTAACTTAATTGCAAGAACAAGCGCTATCGAAAATGTGGAACTGCCAATGATTTACGCGCATATTCCTTCTGAAGAACGTGCGCAAAAAGCAAAAAAAGCGCTTAAAGAAGTTGGGCTTGAAAACCGTCTGGACCATACACCCAATCAACTTTCCGGCGGGCAGCAACAGCGTGTTGCAATTGCACGCGCCATAGTAAATGATGCACCCATAATTTTTGCCGACGAACCAACCGGCAACCTTGACACAAAACCAGTATCGAAGTCATGGAAAGTTTTTATAAATTAAATGAAGAAAAAAATAAAACCATTATTCTTGTTACACACGAGCCCGATATCGCCGCCTATGCAAAAAGAATAGTACGTTTTAAAGACGGTGTAATAGTTAGCGACGAACAAAATAATAATAGGACGAAACCAAGATGATAGACTTTTTAACTATTTTAAAAATTGCTTTAAAGGCACTTTGGGTAAATAAAATGCGATCCGTTTTAACGAGCCTTGGCATTATTATCGGCGTGGCGGCGGTTATTGTCATGTTAGCGGTGGGCGAAGGAAGTAAAAAAAGAATTTCTGACCAAATGTCTAGTATGGGCAGTAACTTGCTGATGATACGCTCAGGTTCCGTTACTTCAAGCGGCGCGCGGGCAGGCCAAGGCGCACAACCGACCTTAACATTAAAAGATTCTGAAGCTATTGCCAAAAATGCGCAGTATGTCGCGCAAGTTGCACCAAGCATCTCAAGTACGGCACAAATCGTCTACGGTAATCAAAACTGGTCTACCAGAATTACGGGGACTACCCCCTCCCTCTTTTATATTCGTTCTTGGGAAGTTGACAACGGCGGTTTGTTTAGTGATGACGAAGTCCGCCAAGGGGCAAGTGTTGCAATTTTGGGTGAAACGGTTGTGGAAAACCTTTTTGGTGTAACAGATCCTATCGGCAAAACAGTGCGCATAAACAATGTCCCCTTTAAGGTGGCGGGTGTTTTAAAATCACTCGGCCAAAATGCTATGGGAACGGACCAAGATGACACCGTAATTGTTCCGATAACTACTGCGATGAAACGATTATCAGGTTCACAATTTCAAGGAACTGTAAATAATATTATGGTTCAGGCTCTATCTACTGATGACCTCGCAAATGCCGAGGAAGAAATAACTTTACTTCTGCGCCAACGCCACAATATTACAGGCAAAAAACAAGATGATTTTATCATCCGCAATCTTACTCAAATGATGGAAAGTGCGATGGAAGCAAATGAAACTCTAGGCTTACTGCTCGCCGCGATAGCATCAATTTCTTTGCTTGTGGGTGGCATTGGTATTATGAATATTATGCTTGTGTCTGTTACCGAAAGAACGCGCGAAATCGGCATCCGTATGGCAATAGGGGCAAAGATGTGGGATATCCGTTTACAGTTTTTAGTTGAGGCTTTAGTATTATCTCTGACAGGTG
>CADAFA010000037.1 GCA_902787065.1 uncultured Elusimicrobium sp. | reverse complement strand
AACTTTTTTTACCCACTCGGAATAATGTTTTTTATATTGGAAAAATTGAAAAGTAAAAAAATATGATACCAAAAGTTATTCATTATTGTTGGTTCGGTGGTAAACCTTTAACACCTTTAGCCCAAAAGTGTGTGGACAGTTGGCATCGTGTTATGCCTGATTATGAAATTAAACGTTGGGATGAATCCAATTACGATTTTCAAAAAAATAAATTTATGGCTAATGCTTATCAACAAAAAAAATGGGGTTTTGTGCCTGATTATGCGCGCCTTGATATTATCTACAATTACGGCGGTATTTATTTTGATACTGATGTTGAAGCCTTAAAACCTTTTGACGATTTTTTAAAATACTCCGCTTTTTGCGGGTTTGAATCGGAACATTTTGTTGCTCTGGGACTTGGCTTTGGATCGGAAAAGGGTAATAAAATTATAAAAGACTTTATGCAACCTTATGAAAATATGCACTTTAAAATAAGTGACAAAATTTTAAAACAAGCCTCCCTTTATTCTAAAATACAAGCAGACAAATGGCAAAAAGAAGGTTTTGTACCTTCCCCCCTATTACAAACACAATTTTTAAAAGAAAATTACGAACTCAAACAAAATAATACGCAACAGAGTTTAGAAGGTATAGAAATTTTCCCAAGCTCCTATTTTGCACCCAAAAATAAGGCAAATTTACCGATAAAAACAGACAATGCCTACAGTGTCCATTGGTACGCGGCATCTTGGCTACCGTGGTACTATAAATTATACAACAGGTTAAAAAGAGTTTTATGTAAAATACTTGGCAATAAATATGCTTCTTTGGTTAGAGTAAAGAAAAAATTATTTAAATAAAAAACTTTTTTAAGTGGTGCGGAAGTTTGATACAAAAATTTTCGTAGCGCGTACCTAAAACAAAAGTTAAAATCTTTTTAAGTTGCCCCGTCGGTAAATAAAGCAAAGCCAAAGTAAATAAAAATAGTAAACCGCAAATAAATATTCGGGTAAATACCGTTTGCCCTGTCAATACTTGCGCCAACAACGCAGACGGTATTAAAGCAAGTAAATTCAAAAATACTAAAAATGCCGTATCTTTTAAAGGCTGCCAAAATTTAATTTGCGGTATATGGTTTTTAAAGAACAAAGCCACAATAAAGTAACCGAAAATCGAACATCCAAGTTGCGTATACGGGTAAGCAAAAGGCCCAAAGCGCGAAATGAAAAAGTACATGGCCGCAATAATCACAATATCCCTAAAAATCATATATTTAAAACTTTCCTTAATTTTGCGCGTGCTTGCAATTAAACTGCCGGCAAAAGGTGTGAGAACCGTCGTAATTAAAAGTATCATCATCGGCCGCAAAAACTTAACAACATTTGTTGAGGACTGCGCATTAAATTCCCCGCGTTTAAAAAATAAATTCACAATATCAGGTGCAAAATAACAAGTAAAAATTGCCAAAGGCACCATAATAAACAAAATCAAATAATTTGCTTTTAAGTAGTTACGGTTTAAATCTTCAAAATTTTGAGCGGAAGCATTTTCATTTAACTGTATGTGGAAAACACTTGTTATTTTTGATGTTAAAATTTCACTTGGTGCGTCCGTTAATTGCTTTGCATAGGAATATGCACTTATTACACCACCTGCAAAGTTGCTCATCAAATACATCGGCAGCATGCCTATGCAAAAATTACCAAGTATCAATATTTGATTAGTTAAAATATTATTTTTCAGACGGTTTTCAAAAGTTGTTTTAAAATTTGCAAAGGCCCAATTTAATTTTTTCTTCATCAAACCCAGATAAATAAAAGCCTGTAAAATATAAGAACCTATAAATCCGCATAGCATTGCTTTAAGCCCTAAATCGGAGTGGAACAAAATCAACACTACCATCGGCACAATGGCATTTAACGATAAAAGTAAATTGACCGAAAAAATGCGGTACATATACATTATGTCTAGAAGAAAATAGCAAAAAATATGTGAACAAAAATACAAAAAGGCAAGTTGTAAAATTAAAATATCCTTAATAAGTATTTCTTGCGAAAATTTAGAAAATAAACTAAAAATATTGACGGGAAATAAAAAACCAACCGCTAAAATTATACCGATTAAAATGCTATATGAAAGCAAAAAGAAATTTATAAAACTTTTGGAATCTTGCTCACTTTGCCTTCTTAAAAACATGGCTTGCGGTATCAAAACATTACCGTTTAACGAAGTAAAAAATGCCCCCACCAAACCGCCAATTGTAAGGATATAAAAATAAATATCAGCGCGCGCTTGTGTGCCGAAATAAAAGGCAATTAAAATACTGTTTATGAAGGAAAGTAATTTCCAAATCAAAGTTGAGCCGACTGAAACCAGCGCCCCTTTTTTATAAGAATATTCCTTAAATAATGCCATATATTTATTATATTATTTTGTTAATCAATGGACAATATAGGAAATCTTATTTTACGCGTTTTCATTCCGCATTATATTATCAAACGCATATAACGCGCTTGTATATTTAAGTAATTTTCAATTTTTCCTCTCCTAGAATACCGAAAATCGCTACGATCCTATACTTCTGGGTATTCGTCGTCAAGGTAAAAATAAAAAATATATCTTAATAAATACGGCAGGAATATCTTACACTCGCATTATCTACACAATTCCTTGCGTTTGGAAAAGAATTACATATTTTTTTACCGTTTTCCCCACTGCCTGGGTAAGCAGCACACATAGCCCTTGCACCGCCCCAAATATCCTTATTATCCAATCGTAATGAATACATCATATAATACTCATTATTTTTCATCCAAAATACCTCGGCTTGACTTGTAAATAACTGTATAGAAATATCCCCAATATTTCCATGTTCGTAACCGGTGTCTTGTTCTTCAATATCTTCGACATCAAAACCAATATCCAAATCAGAAAAATGTTTAGCATATTGATTGTTTACTAAATAATATCTTTCTTGAGCATCTTTTATAACCCTTGCAATATCTGCCATACGCATATATTTTGTTTTCATAACAGAATACTGATATTGCGGTAAGGCAATTCCTGCAAGTATACCAATAATTAAAACAACCACCAGCAATTCAAGTAAAGTAAAACCTTTACTTGAGGATAAGATACTTAAAGTATCTTTAATTTTCTTTATTAACTTTTTCATACTTTCTCCTTTATTAATTAAGTTTTTCCTCTAATTCCCTCCCACACTTTTAAGTGGGTGGAGGGGTTAGGGGTGGGGGTAGATTATAAAATTAGGTATTACCTTTTATTTTACACTACCCCCCTCTTTAATTCTCCCACCCACTTTTTTGACAAGCAAAAAAAGTGTGGGGCGAAAATCAGAGGAATTCATGTTTTTCAAATTTGGCCAATAAAAAACGGCTGATTAACGCCAAGACCTACCAGAGACCCAGCCATCAAACAGCCGTAGCTGATATACAAAAGTATACCAACATTTAGCATTACAAATATAAGGGATCAACTTATATATGTAATGCTTTATTTGGCTGTTTTTGGTCTGGTAGGTCTCAGAAGAGTCCTCCCGTATAACGGGAACCAAAAAACAGATTTAAATTTTTTTAAGCCATTTTTTCTTTGGCTTACATTAATATCTTCTCCTCTACATTAAAATATTAACAAATTTTAAAAGACATGTAAATTATTTTAAATTTAGCAGGGAAAGCGCTTTGCTTGCCTCTTGGCACAACACAAAAGCCGCCCTTATTTTTGCCGCACCTGCAAAATTATTTATCCAAAAACCTGAGGTTTTTTTGCTTCTGTTTAAACCAACACGCTCCCCATAAAAATCAATATTTTGCTGAACTAAAAATTTGTATTTTTTTATACGTTCCTGCGGTGTGGGTTCGGTGTAAGTTCCTGTACTTAAAAAATCCTCAATTTGTTTAAAAATAAAGGGGTTACCGATTGCACCTCGGCCGATCATAATACCGTCAGCGCCGGTTTCAAGTAAAGTTTTTGCTTCTTCCGGTTTTGTTATACCGCCGTTAACTATCAAAGTAATTTTACCCTTTGCCAGTTCCGCCGCTTTGTTAAGTTCCGCTAAATTAACAGGCCCATTATGCATTTTTGAAGCTACGCGCCCATGCAAAACTAAAGCAGATACACCGGAATTTATTGCCAAATTTACAATATCTTTAGTTAAAAAATTATTTTCGGTTAACCCGATACGCGTTTTTAAAGTAACAGGAATTTTTACACTTTTCACCACGGCGGAAACCATGTCTCCAAGTTTATTTAAGTCTTTTAAAAGTACGCAACCGGCCCCGGCTTTATTCACTTTTTTAACAGGGCAACCTGCATTTATATCAATAATATCCGCACCGGCTTTCTCCGCTAGTTTTGCGGCAATAACCAAAGCACTAGCATCCCCACCGAAAATCTGCATAGAAAGAGGATGTTCTTTGGCAGTTATTTTAAGCATATTTTGGCTTCTTTCATTACCGTATTTTAATGCAGATGATGACACCATCTCCGCACACACAAGCCCCGCGCCGCCTTCCAAACAAAGCAAACGGAAAGGCGTATCGGTTATACCTGCCATGGGGGCAAGTACTAAATTATTCTTACAAGTTAAATTGCCGATTTTAAGGGATTTTAGTAAACTCATTCTAGATTTTCTGCCAAGCACTTTTATTTTTGAAATCTGTATTTTTACGGTTTAAACACCAAGTTACAATATCACGCACCGTTCTGTCGGTATTTTTAAATTCATACATATTCAAAAATTCCTCATAACCAGGCGCATTACTTATAAGATGGTCGGGCAGGGCTATATCATAAAGTTGCCGTTTTTGTAATTCCTGTCCGTTAATAATAATTTTTTTGATTTTGTTATTTTTATCATAGGAAACTTTTATACCGCTCAATGCCGCCTGATGCCCTGAAATTAAATTATTTTCCAAAGCACGCAGCAAATCAATTCCGTACATTTTAAGAAACATAACTTTATCGTCAAAAGGGAAAGATTTATAAATATCCTCTTCGGAAATATCTCCCTGCGGAAGGCCTTCACCTAGGGCTTCTAAGTTCATTAAACCTATATTTGTTTTACCCCACTTTTTAAGACAGGCAGCGGCATATAAACTTAAAGCGGAATCTAAACCTTCACTTTCCAAATAATTATCTAATTTAGCAACATGTTTAGTTCTGGTTTTCGCAACTTGTTGCTTTAAAAAATTAACTTCAGAAAGTAACTTCTCATCTTCCCCTAAAGTAGAAATATCAAGTAAAATATCTTCGCTATTATAGGAAGATATCTGCCTGTTTTTACCAAAAATTAAATTGATTAATGAAACTTGCTGTAAATTAGCTTTAGCTTGGTTTACAATTACTTTTGAAACATCTGCGTTCTCTCTATTACCTATCCCCAAAAGAATATTTATATCGGGGAGTTCATCAAGCAACATTTTGTCACTTGTGGCTTTGTCCTGCCTTTCAAAACCAAGGGAACTAAGCAAAATTATTAAATCTACTTCTTCTTTTTTAAGTGTTTCTATTTGGGTTTTTAGAGATTCAATTTCGTCCTCAGCTTTAAGGCCGCTTGAGCGGACTAAATTATCAAAATCATTTTTTGAAAGTACTCCTAAAACACCTATTTTAATGCCTTCAAGGTTAAGAATAATATCCTTTTTAATACCCTGCGGAACAACACCGTCTTTAGTTTTAAGATTGGAAATAACTATCGGTATCTTATTATCTTTTAAAGCTGTCTTTATATCTTCAGCACCAAATTTAAAATCTTCCGCGCTAAGGGTGATAGCGGTATAAGGCAAAGCAGATAATAATTTTAAAGTTCCGTTTAATTTGGCAACTTGGCCTTCCCTTGTCACGGAAAACAAATTACCGCTATCAAAAAGTAAAAAGGGATCTTCCTTACTGGACAAAAGTTTTTTCAAGGCAGGTAAACCGCCCAAACTTTTATGTTCTTCACCGAGAGTTTGGGCATAAAAATAACCGGAAATTGCGCCTGTGTGATAAATCCCCAAAGAGGTTTTATTATCACTACAGGCGCAAAACAATATACACAAAAATACTAAAAAGCGAAGTTTCATTTTACTACTTTAATTATGCGCCCTGTTCCAACAGGCTTTTTAATACCGTCCTTATGTTCTTTAATGTGCCTGATAAAATACTCTGCTAAATAAGTATCGGAATAAACTGTTTTATCTTCTACTTTCTTAAACAAATAGCCTTCGCTATTTCCGTTGGCTATAAAATCAGGTACGGCCAAAGTATAAATTTGCGAGCGGTTTAGAGGTTTACCGTTAACCAAAATTTCAATAATTTTTGCTCGCCCGTTTTTAAAAGAATATTTAACTTGCAAGCCGGAATATTGAAACAGGCTTGAATTTTCTTTTAGACTTTTCCTGACAAGCTTTTCAATAAATTTTCCGTCAACTTTAACTTTCATAATTTTATTTTGAAAAGGTAAAATTTCCTCAATAGCTCTGTTTTTTATATCTCCGGCTTGAATGCTCGTTCTTATAGCACCGCTGTTTATAACGGCAATTTCCGCACCGGTAGCATTTTTGACGATATCGCAAAATAAATCCCCTAAATAACTATCCACACCGCCGTTTGTGGTACCGGGCTTATTTGAAATATCTTCCTGAGCTTTACCGATAACAACTTCCATATTCTTATCAATCCTTTTATCAGCAAAAGCAAGTATTTTGGCGGAAGGTTTAATTTTTGCATTGTCCATCAAAACATATTCCGTCTTAACAGAAGTTAATTTTTTTGTTTTATCATCAAAGGTTAAAGTGGCTTCGGTAATACCTCTTAATGCAGTACCGTCCTCAGCAAAAACAGTATTACCTGCTTTTTTGTTTTGAATAATCTTATGGGCATGCCCACCTAAGACTAAATCTATACCTAAACCTTGGGTTAATTTGACGGTAGTGTAGGCATCTTCATGCTTATCATCTTGAGCACTGTCGTGAATCAGTAAAATTATTGCATCAGGGTTTTGCGCTTTAACTTCAGTTACGGCCTTTTTTAATAATTTGCGCGGCTTATTTATTTTGATATATTTTGATTCGCTTGAAAATTCTTTACCTACCCCAATAACTGCAATTTTATAACCGTTTATATCGTAAAAAGCATAAGGTTTGACATGGGCGGGATATCCTTTTGTTTCCCTGTCTTCAGCGTTTAAAACTAGCAAATCAGCTTTTAAAGCAGCATTGTTTCTTAATAAAGCTTCGTCTTTAAAATCATTTTCATGATTGCCTAAAGTAACAGCATTATAGCCAAGTTCATTGATAAAATCTACGGAATAGGCCCCCTTACTTTTTTTGGCTTCATAAGTGCCGGAAGTATAGTCGCCGGAATCTAGAAGTAAATAGGGCTTTTTTTGATTTTCCAAATAACCGGCAAAAGTTGCAAAACCGCCAATAGTTTGCCCCTTAACGGTTGTAGGAAAGTAAAACCCGTGTACATCAGAGGTATGGAAAACTTTTACTTCCCCTGCCCACACGGCAAAAGCCATGCATAACAGTGAAACAAAAATAATAATTTTCTTCATACCTTTATCTTATCAAATTTTGAGAGGGTTTTATATATTTGTGTTGTACATATAACATACCCCCGTTTTTTGCGGGGGTATTTCTTAAATATAACTTAATAATTTTATTGATAATCTTTATAAATGTTGCAGTATCTTGTTTTTTCAGCAGCACTTAAACTGCAAACATGCCCTGAATTATGACAATAACCTGAACCCACACAATCAACACAACAGCCTGATCCTTTATATGTATTACCATAACCGGCTGTTGAATTGTTCGCTACAAATATAGCACCATCTTCCAAGGTATTTTGTCTGCAACTATGATAACCTGTACCAATACAAATTGCACCACTCTTAACAGTCATACCCTTGCATGAATAACCGTAATGACCACCATCAGGGGCATTACCTACACAAATACCCCCTGTATTAATTGTGCCATAAGAACAACCTTCATCACGATTTCCTATACAAACACCACCGTTATTAATAATAGGAGCTACACATGACCCCCAGTATTCAGCGCGGCAAAGACCACCTTCATTAATCGTAGAGTGATGACATCCGTCTTGATGATTTCCATAACAAACTGCACCATCATTAATTGTGGAATGTCCACAAGAACCTAATCCCCATGATGTGCTCTTTCCGCTATAACATGCCATATCATTATCAAGTATTTGATACTGAATATCTGTAGCAGGGTCTATAAATTTACAAATATTTCCGTCTAATGTCCCGTGCGCATCATCACACCTTTCTTGGGCGCTTGTGTAACAGGTACCGGAGGCCGTTAACCAATAACCGTTTACC
>CADAFA010000036.1 GCA_902787065.1 uncultured Elusimicrobium sp. | reverse complement strand
TAGTATACGGCTAAATCAAAATGCTGTAAAAATAAAACATGGAGAAATAATATATGAACAAAAAAGCTTTTACTTTACTTGAACTTTTAGTAGTGGTTTTAATTATCGGCATACTTGCCGCTATTGCTTTACCACAGTATAAATTTGCTGTTGCAAAAAGCAAATATAATACCATAAAAGAAATGACAGAAAGTATAGCAAATTCAGTGCAAAGATATTATTTGGCAACAGGTAACAAACCAGAAAATTTGGCGGTTTTAGATATTGATATTCCTGGAACTTATAATTCTGATGCTAAAACTCAAAAAATATTACCCAATGGTAGACTATGCGGTTTTAATGCTAGTACAAACGATTATAGAGAAATCATTTGTTGGACTAATGTATTTGGTAAAGATATAGCATATTTGGTTGAAGTCTATTACAATAAACCAAAAAAAAGAAATTTTTGTTATGCTCAATCACCGGACACTACTGATTTAGTAAACAAAGTTTGCCAAAAAGATACGGGGAAAAATACCCCGCACTATGGTACCCCTTGCAATGCAGGGTTTTGTCAGTACCTTTACTAATATAATATTATGAAATTTAAAAATCTTTTATACTTTTTATATATAAGCTATAAAAAACTACCGCCGGTATGAAATAAATTCAAAACCGGCGGTAAATTTTTTATAACAATTTTCAAATTATAACCAAGTATTCAACTTAGTAACTTTGTCTTGTTTGCGGACTTTCGGTTCGCCGACAAGTTCTTGAATATAAACTTCAGCCAAATAAACTTTGCTGCCAACACCTAAATGACCACCGCAAATTGTACCGTCTTTCTGGGCCAAAACAACATGTGCGTGGACATTTGAGCGGTTATCCATAATACTAATGTTACCTGTTAAAGATAAAATTTCCGTTTCTTTGGAAACGACAATCTTTTCATATTTCTTTTTTGCTTGGTCAAAATATGCTAAAGTTGCATTTTCTAAAGAGCCGATACCGTTTACAATACCGCATTTAATTTGATTGTCGTGGCAAAAATCTGTAAGTTCCGTTAACAAATCTTTACCTTTATTTATCTTAAAAATATAAGTCCTGCCTGCAAGATAAGTTTTATGTTCTGCCATATAATTCTCCTTTACTTTTTTAAATTAATACCAATTTTCTAAATTTTGCAAATATTCTTTTATTTGCTTATATTGGGCTTCACCGTCAAGGCCTGCTTCTTTATAGCAATCAGCAGCCTGCCCGCTTGTTAAATATTTACCTTGTTTAAAGGGGTACAAACTCATTTCTTCCCCTTTAACAGATTTTAACCAGCGGCGCATTGTAGGCAAAGTAAAATCAGTTATTGCGATTGCCCTGTATAATTCGCCGACGGGTAAAACTTTTGATTGTTCTTCTTTATCAAGCATATCAAAAAGTTCCGCGCTGACTACATAGTAAACGTTTAACGGTAGATTTTCCGCTTTAATTTTAGGTAAAACTTCCTGTACAAAAATTTCCCCAACACCTGAGCCTTGCAAAATTACTGTACCTTGTGCTTCCGCATTTTTATAAAGTGCGTAAACACCGTTTTTTGCTTGCTCTTGGGCTTCACTACCAAAAGATACTCTGTCGGTAATTTTGACATTAGGGCGTGTTACAACAGGGTACAAGACCGCAGGCCTTTTGTTCAAAGCCGCCGTTAAAGAGGTCCAAATATCATTTGCATCCAAAGGGGTTAAGGTAATAGCCGCACCTTTGGGAAAGTTTTCTTCTATTAATTGCAACATTTGAGGATCGGCATGGGTTGGACCGTCAGGGCCTGTGGGCAAACCGGCATGGCCTGTAAAAATAATAAAGGTATTTTTACCTTTGCCGGTGGCTTCCTCATAGCCCTGTTGACCGATAGCATGTAAGCGCGCTTGTGTATGCATCATTGCCGAAGTAAATGCCCCGTAAGAAGCCGCAATGCCAAGCTGTTTGCCGTAAGCGGAAACACCGCTCATAACAGCACTTAAACCGTCCTCCGTAATCCCGCCACTTGAAATTAAGCGGGAATCAGGGTTATTTCTCTTATTATAAAAACCTTTAGTGTCATAAGCAATTTTACCCGCACCGGTTGAGCCGGATAAATCTGCCGTTGCAACAATTAAAGTTCCCAAAGTATCTTTACTGATTTTGGCGAGGGCTTGTGCCATTGTTGCCCGTAAAGTCGGGTTCTGTCCGGGCTGGAAAACAAATTCCTGCGGAATATTTTCCGGCGTAAAAGCGGTATAAACCTCATCGGTTTTAAACTCTTTTTGCGTGCGGGCTAATTGTTGTAAACGGTTGGAAGATGCTTTTACTTTATTTGCAAAAAGTGCAAATAAATCTTTATTTGAAACTATAACATTGCGCAAAGTAAGTAAATTTTGATAAAAACAATCTTCAATTTCCTGCCCTTCACAAAGGTGCGGAATTTTAACATTGAAAGTTTTTTCAAACTCTTCCATTGTTTTATAAAATTCCGGGGAACACAATTTATGACCGCCGCCATGGCTGGCCTTACCCTCAAGGCCATAATGCCAACCTTTTATCGTTCTGTAAACAATAGCGGTAGGGAGCCCGTTATTTAAAGTTTCGGCAAATTTTTGGGCCGCATAAATCTGAGCAAAGTTTAAACCATCTTTAACATAAATTACATTAAAGCCATTTAAGTAGAAAAGCTCTGCCGGTTCCCAAGCCACATAATCGCCGGGGGTACCGTTTTCAGCAGTAACTTTATCACTATCTATTGAAGCTTGGTTCCAATCAAGATGTACAATTAAATTATCAAGCCCGGCACGTGATGCTATTGCCATAGCCTCCGCACATCTGCCGGCAGTTAAGCCGCCTTCCCCCTCAACAACATGAACCTTTGGTGTGTTTTGCGGGTAAGTTAATGCAGCGCCTAAAGCAAGCCCAACACTTGCCCCAAAACCAATGCCTGAGGCACCTGTTGCAAGTTTAACAAAAGGTGTCAAAGGTTCTGGGTGACCGTCTAAAGATTTAGCATTAAATTCTTTAAACAGTTTGCTGTTATTTGCTGGGGACTTTCTAAAACCAAGCAAATCTTCAAAACGGATTTGGCGTTTTTCATCGGAAAGCATTTCAGGAGAATAGGTTTTGACAATTTCATTCCTTAAAGCCCACAAAGCATATAAACCAAGGGCCTTATGGCCTGCTGCGTAAGAAATAATATCAGCGCTTTCTTCGTCAGGGTTTTTGAAATTATAAGACATTTGGTTAAACACTAAATTTTGAACAATTTTGCCCGAAGAAATACTACCGCCGGGATGCCCCGTCTGTGCAAAATTATAAAGTATCGCACACAAGGCGCGGTACATTACATCAAGTTTGTTCAGAGCATTCAGTTCCTGTTCATTAAGTTGCAAAGCCCCGTCTTGCAGCAAATCTTCTGCTTTATAATAAAGACCTTGCCTCTTAAGGGTTATGGAGTTTTGGCCTTCCGTCATTTAAAAATCCTCTAAATTGCTTTTCGCCAATTCAAGTACCAAGTGCCAAGCAGCCTCAATATCTGTTTTGCAAGCAACTTCAACATTTGAGTGAATATACCTAACAGGTATACTGATAGGGCAAGCAGCAGCAGGACCTCCGCATCTTTGTATAGCCTTTGCATCATTTGAACCGCGGGAGGCAACACGTAATTGATACGGAATATTATGTTCTGTACCAAGTTTCCTTAAAAGTTTTGTAAGTTTATAATCTGATAAGGTGCCTTTATCTGCCAAAGTTATACCCACACCTTTACCGACATTTAAAACATAATCTTGCGGCGGTATACCCGGAGTATCAAGCGCGCCTGTTGTATCAATAGTTAAAGCAATATCAGGGTTGATATGGAAAACTGCCGCTTCCGCACCTACTAAACCGAATTCCTCTTCCACCGTAAAGACGGCATAAATATTTGTGCTATGTTCTTTAGGGAGGTTTTGAAGAAGTTTAATTAAACCGTAAACACCGGCACGATCATCAAGAGCTTTGGAGGAAACAAAATTTTCCCCAAGTTCAATCGGAGTGCGTTCCAAAACGGCCGGATCACCAATAGTAATAATTTCAGAAGCTTTTTTATAATCTAAACCAAGGTCAATAAAAAGTGAATTTTCAGTTATGGCAGCTTTATCGGCAGCGGTTAAATAGTGGGCCGGTTTTGCCCCGATTACACCGGTAATCATACCATGTTTTTCAGTCATAATAACAACGCGCTGTGCAAGCAAAGTTCTAGGGTCAATACCGCCGGTTAAAGCAAAACGCAAAAAACCGTTTGGTTCAATATAGCGTATGCGCATGGAAACTTCATCTAAGTGTGCGGTAAGCATTAATTTGGTTTTACCCGTACCCTTTTTAAAAGTAACAAGGTTACCGAGTTTATCAATTTTTACTTCATCAACATAGGGTTTTACTAAATTTAAAACTATATCGCGTAAAACTTCTTCCCTTCCCGAGGGTGCCGGGGTTGAGGTCAATTTTGAAAGCAAATTAAAATCCATATAAATCTCCTTGTACTATTAATAATCTCGCGTGCGCGGGAACAACGCTATTGTATCATATTTTTAGCCAATATTTAACTTTTTGCAAATAATTTGTTATCATATATGTGAACGAGGGAATATATGAAAAAAAATAAAAAAGGGTTTACCCTGATAGAACTAACGGCTGTGGTAATAATTTTAGCTATCATAGCCTCAATTGCTTTGCCTAGTTACAAAGTTTCCGCTATGAAAACCAGAATTGTAAATAATATGCCCCTAATGCGGATTCTGCAAAATGATATGATAAATTATTACAACTTAAGAGGTAGTTTGCCTACTAAATTAGTACAATTATCAATAAATAAAAAAGAATTTAGCAATATCACAAATACCTCCGCCACACATACGCAGACAAATTGTACCCTTTCGTTAAATGAAACCGTTTTATCCATAGATTGCGGTCAAGGTTGGATTATGAAATATACTTTAGTTTCTTCCCCTTCTTCCATAGGTTATTCCGTAGGAGAGAATACTATAGAAGTTACTGATGAAAATGTTTCAGGCACCGTAAAAAAGATAGCTACAGGGCTTAGCTGGCCGCAAAAAACCGGTAGCAGTACGATATACATAATTAAATAGTACAAACTTAATTAAAATTTGATAAAATTATTCTATGAGTAAAAGACGATTAGCACGGGAATATGCCCTTCAAACTTTATATATTGCGGACGCAGCTTCAATGTCTGTAAGTGAGGCAGGCGTTTATGTAAATAACTTTTATAACAATATGGAAGAAGATACTTTCCCCTTCTGCAAAGATTTGGTAACCGGTACTTTTACCAATAAAAATAAAATTGATAAAATTTTAAGTTCTTATGCTACCAATTGGTCGGTGGACCGCATGTCATCGGTAGATCGTTGCATTTTGCGCATGGCAACTTATGAATTGGTCTTTAGTGCAGACAAAGCCCCCGTACCAGCAATTATTGATGAAGCAATAGAACTATCAAAAAAATACTCTACCGATAAATCAGGCAAATTTATCAATGGCCTTTTGGACCGCATTAAAGCCGAGCGGAAAAATGGATAAAAAAACAGAAGCCGAAAATCTTAGAAAACTGCTTTGGTACCATAATAATCTCTACTACAATTTAGACAAACCTGAAATTTCCGATTATGAGTATGATTTGCTTTACTACCGCCTTAAAGAATTGGAAAAACAGGATCCTTCTTTGATTACTTTAGATTCCCCCACACAACGTATAGGAGGGAAATCTTCTTCAAGTTTTACCCCTGTGGAACATATTGTTCCTATGATGTCTTTAGACAATACTTACAATGAAGAAGAAATGTGGGCTTGGTATGAACGTACGGCAAAAGCTTTAAACTCCCGTAATTTTGAAATGGTGGTTGAAAGCAAAATAGACGGGTTATCCTGTTCCTTAACTTATGTTGACGGCATTTTGAAAACCGCAGCAACGCGCGGCGACGGTAAAATAGGTGAAGATATAACACAAAATGCCAAAACAATAAAAAATATTCCGCTAAAACTTGCCGGCGAAAATAAAGGACTCTTTGAAGTACGGGGTGAGGTGTTTTTACCTAAAGAAGCTTTAACAAAATTAAATGAATTGCAGGAAGATAAGGACCTTCCTCCTTTTGCCAATGCGCGTAATGCCGCTGCCGGATCCCTTAGGCAAAAAGATGCCCGTGTTACAGCAGAGCGTCCACTTAAATTTTACATACATTCTTTTGGCGCAAGTGATTTTAATTTTGACAGTTACAGCGGTTTTATTAACAAATGTAAAGAACTTGGTTTGCCTGTTTCACCCGTCAGGGAAACCTTTACAGATTTTGGCCTAGTTATTGAATTTTACCGCAAATTTAAAACCGAACTTCATAATTTACCTTATGATGCAGACGGGCTTGTCATAAAAGTAAACTCTTTTGCTTTACAAAAAATTTTAGGAGTAACTGCTAAAACTCCCCGTTGGGCAGAGGCTTTTAAATATCCCGCCGAACGTGTTAAAACCGTAATTAAAGATGTAAGTTACGGGGTAGGCAGAACAGGGGTTATAACCCCCGTCGCAGTGTTGGAAGCAGTTAAGTGCAGCGGTGTTACAATAACCTCAGCTACTTTGCATAATTTTGACGAAATTAAGCGCCTTAATTTAAAAATAGGGGACACAGTTTTAATTGAACGCGCGGGTGAAGTTATCCCAAAAGTTTTGGAAGTTGTAAGTAGCCCCACAGATGCAAAAACCGTTATAGAACCTACTTTTTGCCCTGTTTGCAAAGGCACTTTAGTAAAAGAGGAAGGCGAGGTTGCCCTTCGTTGTATAAACCCAAACTGCCCGGCACAAATTAAAAGACGCGTAAAACACTTTGCTTCACGCGGTGCTATGGATATTGAAGGCCTTGGCGATGTTGTAATAGACCAGCTTGTTGACTATCAATCAATAAAAAAATTAAGTGATATTTATAACTTAACCTTGTTTGATTTAATGGCTTTAAAAGCCTTTGCAGATAAAAAAGCCGATAATTTACTTAAGGCAATTGACAATTCAAAGCACCGCCCGCTTGATAAATTTATTTTTGCCCTAGGTATACGCCATATCGGTGCAAAAATGGCGGAAACTTTGGCAAGAAATTTCGGCACTTTGGAAAACTTGGTAAAAGCAACTGTTGAAGAACTCTCCAAAATACCTGAGATAGGTGAAATCGCCGCCCAAAGCATTTTTAATTTTTTTAATTCCGCAGAAGTTAAAAATGAACTCAAAAATTTTATAGCACTCGGTTTAAAGCTAGAACCTGTAAAACAAAAAACTTCCGCAATTTTGGAAGGCAAAACTTTTGTTTTTACCGGTGAGCTTGAGACTATGACCCGCGAACAAGCACAAAATTTGGCTAAAGAAAACGGTGCAAAAGTTTCTGGTAGTGTATCAAGCAAAACTTATGCGGTGGTAGCAGGTAAAGAGGCCGGTTCAAAACTTAAAAAAGCCGAAGAACTTGGTGTGAAAATTTTGAATGAAACCGAATTTCTTAATTTAATTAAATAGGGAAAATAAAATGTATAAAAAAATATTTTTACCTTTAATAATTTTGACCTTAAGTGTCTTGTCCTTTGCTCAAAGCGCGGACTATTTAGAACAGCAAGCCCCTTTGGCACTACAAAACAAAGAATTTATTTTATATTTTCAACCAATTTGTAAATTTAATAAAAATAAAATTTGCGGGGCAGAAACTTTAACCAGATGGAAAAAAGACGGTAAAATTATTCCACCGGGGAAATTTATACCTTTATTTGAAAGTAACGGTTTTATAAAAGCTTTTGATGCTTATGTTTTAGACAACGCTTTAAAATACTTGCAAACTTGGGGAAAAGAAAATTTACAAATTGGTTTTTTAACCGTAAATATTTCCGCCTTAGAATTGGAGGATTTGGAATTTGTTAACTATTTAAAAAATCTGCTAACAAAATATAAAGTGCCGCCAAATAAAATTGTTATTGAAATAACAGAAACGGCAGAAGTAAAAAATGAAAAAACAGCAAAAGAATTTCTATCGGCTTTACGTAAGTTGGGTGTAAAAATCGCCCTTGACGATTTCGGGGACGGTTATGCTACTTTAGAAAAGCTAAAAATATTTCCTTACGATATAATAAAATTAAGTAAAAAATTGTTAAATAATTTTCAAAATAAAGAAAATAAAAAAGAACTAAAAAATACTATTAAAATACTTAAAAAATTTTCTACCCCTCTTATTGCTGAAGGTATCGAAAATAAAAAGGAAGCGAAATTTTTAAAAAAACACGGCGTAAATTTGGCCCAGGGTTACTTGTATTATAAACCAATGCCGGCACAGGAATTTAAAAAATTACTTTCTGTTGATTTACCTAAATATTGCAACTTCTAAAGTTTCGCAAAAAAATGCCATAAAAAATGAGATAGGAGTATTTATGAAGAAAATAAAAAATGCTAATCAAGGCTTTACTTTATTGGAACTTTTAGTTGTTGTTTTAATTATAGGTATACTTGCCGCAATTGCTTTACCGCAATATAAAAAAGCTGTGGAAAGATCAAAAATGGCAGAGGCAGTAACTATTGTCAAAACCATAGCGCAAGCTCAACAAAGATATTACTTGCTTCACAATGAATATTTAGATTGTACAGGTTTAGATGCACTTGATATTAATTTAGGTGGAACAGATTGCACATATTCATATTCATGCATCTGCAAAGAAACTTCCAATTTTATATATATGAGCAATTTTGCCACCGGTGGTGCCATAGCATTGGCCCAAAGAACTCCCATTTATAAATATCATATAAGTGTTCTTCAAAATAATCCTAATAGAATTAGATGCAGTTATGCCGGAACCTCAGGTTATCAGCCTAATCAAATACAAAAAGAACTTTGTGATAAATTAAATGAAACAGGTTCTTTATAAGGTCATCAAGAACATAATTCCGGCAAGTATTTTTGAGGAAATTTTGATTTTATAACCCCACCCCCAACCCTCTCCGCCTTTGCAAGCAAAGGGGCGGGGAGTATAAGGAAATATTTTGATTTTTACCGCGACGACGAGTACCGCGAAGTAGAGGAGCAAAGCGACGTATCGGTACTTTAGGAGCTGAAAAATCAAAATTTATCAAAAAGACGCCGCCGGCAAAGGACTAAAGCCACAGACCTCCTTACAAATTTGGTAAAATTTAAGAGATGTCTATAATAAGTAAATATATCTCCAAAAATTTCCTGACTATGTTTGTCGGGATACTGTTTGTTCTCGTATTTGTAATATTTATGGGGCAGTTTTCCCGTATATTTTCTTATGCAATGCAATACGGGGCAAATCTGTTTTGGGTAATGTCAATGATGGTATATTTACTGCCCGATATTTTAGTTTTAAGTTTGCCGATATCATTTCAAATTGCTTTGCTGATGACTTTAACTAATCTCTCAAAAACAGGGGAGATTTTAGCCATGCGTGCATCCGGCCTATCTTTTAAAGAAATTACGCGCCCAATATTTTTTATGGCAGTATTTTTAACTTTGCTTTTAATTTCCCTAAACGGGTTTTTTAGCCCGCTTGCTTTAAGAAATTTAGAACAACAAAAAAATGAAATATCTTCAAAAATATCAAAAATTTCCCTTGAACCGCGCACCTTCATAAATTTAGGGGATTGGGAATTATATGCTGAAGAAGGCGATAAAGGACGTAAAAATTTTACCCAAATACACTTAACCCGCAAAAATGACAGCAGCGCCCTGAACACTAAAATAAATGCCGCACAAGGTAAATTTATTACGGAACAAAACGGTATAAAAATTTTATTGACAAAAGGCCAAATGCAACGCCTTGAAGAACAGGAAGAAGGTAAAATTATAACTGCGGAATTTGATAAGTTTAATTTATTTATTCCGCTTGCAAAAGAAGCTAAAAAACGCGCTTTAAAACCCTCTGAACAAACCACTTTACAACTCATTAAAAACTTACGCAAAATGAAAAAAGACGATAAAAATTTTTCAGACTACAAATCCCAACCCGGCACGCGTTTTGCTTGGGCTTTGGCCCCTTTGATATTCTTCTTTTTAACTTGCCCGGTAGCTTTTATAAAAGGGAAAAGTGCCAACAGGGCTGCAGCCATGGCTTTTAGTTTGCTTTTTATTTTAGGGTACTTTGGTTTACTTACCGTTTTGCGTGATTTAGCTGAAAAACTACCAATTACCGCCCTTGCTTTACCCTTACCACTTTTGACACCGTTAATTGGATTTATCGTCGGTAAAATTTTATGGAAAAAGAGGTTACAAGATTAATGTCCATAATTTCAAAATATATTGCAAAAAAGTTTTGGGGGCCTTTTCTTTTCATTTTATGTATTTTTTGCGTACTCGTATTTTTAGGTGACAGTATTGAAAAAATACGCTGGATAAATTCCTACAACACAAGTTTGCGCATGGTATTAAAATATTCGCTTTTTACTTTGCCTGCATGGATAGGGCAACTTTTGCCGGTGGCCTGTTTACTTAGCGGGCTGCTTGTTATAACCGACATGATTTCAACAGGGGAGTGGACGGCCTGCCTTGCCGGCGGTTTTACCGTTAGGCAAATTTTTAAACCTTTACTTGTTTGCATAAGCATTGTTGCAATATTTGGTTTTTGTGTGCAGGAATTTATTGTGCCTGATTTTACAAAGCGCGCGGAACTTACTTTCCAACGCAAAATCAAGGGTAAAAAAGATTGGAATTTAAATGTTCAAAATGATGTTACTTTACGGTTGGATGACAGGCGCATTTTGTTCGCAAAACAAGTTAAAGCAGATGCCGGTTTAATGGAAGGCATGTTTATTGATATTTATGGCAAAGATCTTTCTTTAATAGAACAAATACAGGCAAAACGTTTCGTTTGGGACGAAGCACAAAAAGTGTGGAATTTTGAGGACGGTGTGCTTAGAAAATTCGGTAAAGAAGCAAAAGTTACCGAGGAACATTTTGACAAACTTGCCTCCGATTACACCGTTGAACCTTCCGAAATCGCTTTAGGTAAAACCGAGGCGGACTTCTTGAGCATACGCGAAATTTTAACACGCATAAACTTCCTAAACAAAAGCGGTTTAAAAGTTAATCAGGAATATACTTTTTTACAGACGAAACTTGCCGCACCTTTTGTAACCTTAATTGTCTGCCTGCTTGGTATGCCGCTTGCTATTGCCTTAAAACGCTCCTCAAAACTCTTAAACATTATTGCTGCGATTGCTATCGGTTTTGGTTTTTGGTGGATTGTGTCTGTTTTGTCTTCTGCCGGGCAAAGCGGAATGATGCCCTCCTGGCTTGCTGCTTGGGGCCCTGTAGTATTTTTCAGTATAGTAATTTACTTTGAATTTAAGAAACTTCGCATATAGTATCTCTTAAATTGCTATAATTTATATGTGCTAAAGGGTTTATTTAAAATATTTAAAACAAAAACTTTTATACTCCTGTTTCTAGGGGTAAGTTTTTTGTTTATTTTGCTTGGGGCAGGTATCACTTATTATATAGTTTCAGGTATACCGCCTGTATATGAGCTTGAAGATTATTCCCCCTCCCTCACCACAAAAGTTTTTGATAAAAATAATAATTTAATTTATGAATTTTCCGTTGAAAAGCGCCAGCTTGTTCCGCTTGCCGATATTCCGGTTGATATTCAAAATGCCGTTATCGCTATGGAAGACAGGGAATTTTTTGAGCATAGCGGCTTTTCCGTCAAAGGTATTTTCCGCGCTTTAATGAGCGATATTCTGACAGGTAAAGCAGCACAAGGCGGTTCAACTTTAACACAACAACTTTCCCGCGGCGTATTTTTGAGTAAAGAAAAAAAGCTAATCCGCAAAATACGCGAAATATTTTTAGCCGTTCAAATTGAGCATGCTTTCAGTAAGCAGGAAATTTTACAACTCTACCTAAATGAAATTTATTTAGGTGAAGGTGCTTACGGTGTAAAAACTGCCGCAAAACGTTACTTTGATAAAGATTTACAAGATTTAACTTTAGGCGAAAGTGCCATGCTTATCGGCGTTATTCCTTTGCCGAGCAGATATAACCCGTTTTCAAACCCGCAACAGGCAAAATTGCGAAGGTCGCTTGTCTTAAACTCCATGCTTGAAATGGGCTTTATTACCCAAGAAGAAGCAGATAAGGCAAATGCCGAACCTCTGCCGACAAAAAAGGGAACAGCCTCAAAACCTGGGCTTTATTTTATTGAACATATACGCCGCCAGCTTGAGCCGAAATACGGCTTTGATACCTTCTGGAAAGGCGGTTTAAATATCTACACTACTATTGATATTGAAAAACAAGCTATTGCCGAAAAAATAATGGACGAAAAGTTAAGCGAATACGATAAAAAAATTGCCGAAAATTTGGGTATTGAACTTGTAGATGATTCTATCGCAAAAGAAGAAGGCCTTGGCGGACAAGAGGAAAATAAAGAAGAAACAGAAGAAACTCCCAAAGAACAACCTAATTACCCGAAACTTCAAGGCGCATTTTATATGCGTGATGTTAAAACCGGTGCGATACGTGTAATGGTCGGCGGAAGGAATTATGAAGAATCACGTTTTAACCGCGTAACACAGGCAAAACGCCAACCCGGTTCATCTTTTAAACCTTATGTTTGGATGGCAGCACTGGAAAAGGGTTATACACCCACATCAACTATTCGCGATTTGGATATGGTCTTTTACTTTGACGGCAATAATTGGAATATGTTTGATGAGGCTAAAGACCAATATTCCTTAGCACTTGCTTCCCAGCCTTTTATGTACACTAAAGATTTTGATGTTTGGGCGCCTAAAAACTTTGGAGGGAATTCATCCGGCTTAAGCACATTAAGGCGCGCTTTAGAACTTTCCAAAAATTTAGTAGCAATCAATTTAATTGATGCCGTTACACCGCGTAAAGTTATTGATGTTGCCCGCCGCGCAGGTATCAAAGGTAATTTGCCTAATGCACCGGCTTTGGCGCTTGGATCTGCGGTTGTTACGCTTGAGGAACATTTAAATGCCCTTAGCACTTTTGCCAATAAAGGTGTGCATGTTGATGATTATGCCATTGAACGTGTTGAGGATCAAAACGGCCGCATCTTAGAAAAACATATACCTTTTGAAAAACAGGCTTTTAAACCGCAAGACGCTTATTTGTTAATAAACATGATGAAGGGTGTTGTTGCACGCGGTACAGGCGGTGCAGCACGCGCTTTGAATAGACCAATTGCCGGTAAAACAGGGACTTCCCAAAACCACCGCGATATGTGGTTTATCGGCATGACGCCGACTTATGCTGCAGGCGCTTGGATGGGTTATGATGATGATACTTCCCAAGAAAGCGGTAAATGGACCGGCGGCGGTACAGTTGCCCCATGGTGGACTGCTATTATGGAAGAACTTTTGAAAGATGAACCTGTTGAAGATTTCCCTGTCCCAGACGGTATTGAATTCGTTTTTGTTAACACCGAAACCGGCAAACTTGCCTTACCTGCCGATAAGAATAAATTTCTGGAAGCTTTCAAAAAAGGCACTGCACCAAGTTCGTTTTAAGCGTTTATAGGTGTCCCTCTTTTCGTATTTGGCTACATAATTTGTCTTGTATTGGGTTTGTTGTTTCGGACCTTCCACCACACCATATACCATTATGTGATATATCTATTGA
>CADAFA010000035.1 GCA_902787065.1 uncultured Elusimicrobium sp. | reverse complement strand
GATAAAATAAACAAAGCAAATGCAATAAAGTCAAACTGTGAGAAACATCTAGAAAGTATTTTTGAGGAAATTTTGATTTTTCCGCGACGAGATAAAATAAAGTCAAACCGTGTGCCATATCCGGCAAGTATTTTTGAGGAAATTTTAATTTTTCCGCGACGACTAGTACCGCGAAGAATGGGGAACGAAGTGACCTCTCGGTACTTTAGGAGCGGAAAAATTAAAATTTACCAAAAAGACGTAGCTGGCACAAAATGAAAGGTGCAGACCTCCTATTTATATGTTACAATGTATATATGGGAATATTAACACTATTAATCTCTTTGGTTTGTATCTCAACAGGTACCTTTGCCCTAGGTGTAATGACGGGGCGCAAACTCGGCAGTTCCTATAAAAAGGATGCTGCTTTAAAAACTTCCTTCGTTTTTGCTATTGTTAATGTACTAGCCTTGGCTTTGGCCTTTATTATCGGGCGTTTGCTTTTCCCGTGGCTGTACAGTTCACCTCATTGGCTTGTTTTTGTGATGTTTTTCTTAATTTCCGTACAATTAATCTTGGAGTCAATAGAAAGGGCCCCAAGCCTTAATTTTACGGATATTGTTCAAAATACCTACATGATCAAAGTCGCTGTTCAAACTTCCTTACCGTCTTTCTTATTTGGTTTTGCTATTGCTATGATAGGTACAGGTTATTTGCCGGCAGCACTTTTCTTATCTGCCCTATTTACATTTTTTACTATCTTATTCGGTATAGTTCATGGCAATACTTTTAATCAAACTGTTTTGCATAACCGTATGCAACTTATTGCCGGTCTTGTAATGCTTGTAATAACAATAAGATATTTATTGCAGATTAATATTTAATTTTGTATTTGTAAAAGGAGAATTTATGGCCTATCAGGTTCCTGTTAAAAAAGTTTTAATTTCTGAAGAACAAATTAACGCAAGGGTTAAAGAACTTGCAAAGCAAATTTCAGCCGATTATGCCGGCAAGAAGCCTTTGCTTATTTGTATTTTAAGAGGTGCTTCAATGTTTTTTGCAAATTTAATCAAAAATTTGGAAATTGATTGCACTATAGATTTTATGAGTCTTTCTTCTTATCAGGGTACTGCTTCAAGCGGTAAAGTTCGCATGTTGCTTGATATCAGGGACGATATTAAAGATAGGCCTGTAATAGTTGTAGAAGATATTGTTGATACCGGGCTTACAGGAGTATATTTGAAAGATGTTTTAGGTGCCCGTAAACCGGCCTCTATTGAGTTTTGCACTCTTTTAGACAAACCCCAAAACCGTAAAGTTGAAATAAAACCAAAATATCTAGGCTTTACGATACAAAATGAATTCGTTATCGGCTACGGTCTTGATTATAACGAATTATATCGTAATTTACCTTATGTAGGAGTTTTTGATGAAACCAAAAAATAAAGTTCCGCAAATACCCTTTAGGCAGGTGGGTTTGTGGATTGTATCTTTTATAATTTTAGTAATGCTTTTTTCAAAATTCGGCGATGCTGGGAAAGTTAAAAATATTGATTATTCTGCCTTTAAATCCAAAATCGCAAGCGGGGACTTGCTTGATGTTACCCTTACCCCTGAGCTTATAACCGGTGTTTATAAAGAAGACGGTAAAGAGCAAAGATTCAGTACTGTTAAGATTGAAGATTCCGCACTTGTCAATGAACTTATGGCAGCAAAAGTGCCTTTCAAAGCAGAGCAAGATAAGAGTTGGATTTTTAATGTCCTCTTTAATATCGGGCTCGTTTTGCTTTTTGTTTTTGCTTGGTGGTTTTTGTTTATCCGCCCACAAAGAAATGACGGTAAAAGCGCTTTAAATTTCGCCCGTTCAAAAGCAAAACTGCAAGACCCTACAAAACAAACCGTAACTTTCAAAGACGTTGCCGGTTGTGATGAAGCTAAAGAGGAAATGCAGGATATTATCAAATTTCTTAAAAGCCCGGCTGATTTCAAAAAACTCGGTGCAAAACTCCCTAAAGGTGTTCTTTTATATGGTGCGCCCGGCACAGGTAAAACCTTGCTTGCTAAAGCAGTAGCGGGTGAGGCTAAAGTATCATTTTTCTCCGCCTCTGCATCTGAATTCGTTGAGATGTTTGTCGGTGTTGGTGCTGCTCGTGTAAGAGATTTATTTGCAAATGCCAAGAAAAACGCACCTGCAATAATTTTTATTGATGAACTTGATGCCGTGGGTCGCCGCCGCTTTGCTGGCATTGGCGGTGGGCATGATGAACGTGAACAAACCTTAAACCAACTCTTGATTGAACTTGACGGTTTTGAATCCCAAAGCGGTATTATTTTGATGGGCTCAACAAACCGCCCTGATGTTTTGGACCCTGCTTTAACAAGGCCCGGCCGCTTTGACAGGCATATCAATGTTCCTTCTCCGGATATGAAAGGGCGTGAAGAAATCTTAAAAGTACATGCCAAAAAAGTCAAAATGGCAAAGGAAGTAGATTTATCCGTAATTGCTAAAAGTACCCCCGGTTTTGTGGGTGCAGATTTAGCTAATGTCATAAACGAGGCCGCAATTTTAGCCGCGCGCCAGGATAAACCTGCCGTAACTAATGCTGATATTGAAGAAGCCGTTGAGCGTGTGATGGCCGGCCCGCAACGCAAAAGCCGCGTGATTTCCGATAAAGAAAAACGCATAATTGCAGCCCATGAATCAGGCCACACAATTATTGCTAAACTTTCCAAAAATGGGGACCCGGTGCATAAAGTTTCTATTATTCCCAGGGGCCCTGCTTTGGGTTACACAATGCAACTGCCTTTGGAAGATAAATATTTAACATCTAAGAGCGAAATTTTAGACAAACTTGTAATTTTGCTCGGCGGCCGTGCGGCAGAAGAAATTTTGTTTGAAGAAATTACAACCGGCGCATCTGATGATTTATCAAGGGCAACCGCCTATTCCAGAAAGATGGTAGCACAACTTGGTATGAGCGACCGCCTTGGTCCAATCTCAGTACATACAGAAGAAGATGAAGTATTTTTAGGCCGCGATATTTCAAGGCACAAAAATATTTCCGAAGATTTAGCCCGTGCTATTGATGAGGAAGTTTCAAAACTTATCCGCGATTCTTATCAAAAAGCAAAAGATATTATTAAAGACCACTTAAAAGAAATGCATACTTTGATTGACCGTTTACTTGAAAAAGAGGTGGTAGAGGCTAAAGAAATTGATGAAATTTTGGGTTTGGCGCCTGCCGAAGTTAAAGAAGAAAAGCAGGAAGAAACAAAACCTGTGGTAGAACCTGTTAAAGAAGAAACTAAAAAACAGGTAAAGAAAAAAGAAGATAAACCGGTAGAAAAAACCGGGGATTTATTTGGGGGGCAAGATGCCTAAATATTTTGGTACGGACGGTATCCGCTCTGTTTGGGGGAAATTCCCTCTTACAGAAGATTTTGTAACGAAACTCGGTTATTGTGCTTTAAAGGAACTTTCCAAAAAAGAGCCAAACAATACAAATAAAGATATTTTTATTGCCCAAGATTCCCGCGCAAGCGGTAAAGCAATTTTAGAATGTTTAACAAAAGGAATAAGGGCAGCAGGATATAATGTTTTATCCTTAGGAATTTCTACGACACCTAGTGTTTCAATACTCACGCAAAAATATAAAAATATTTGCGGTATTGTAATTTCAGCCAGCCATAATCCGGCGGAATTTAATGGCATAAAATTCTTTTCTGCCCAAGGTACAAAATTAAGGGAAGATATTGAAGATAATATTGAGCGCGAAATTGAAAATTTAACTACTGTTCCTGCGCCGCAAAACAATACAAAATTTTGTGAAGTGCCGGAAAAAGTTGAGGAATATATTTCCTTCTTAAAAAGCACTTTAACCGAGACCACCGATTTAAAAAATTTGCATTTGGTGCTTGATTGTGCAAATGGGGCATCTTCAAAAATTGCACCTAAAGTTTTCGAGGAACTTGGTGCAAAAGTAACGGTTATCAACAATAATCCCGACGGTTTTAACATAAATAAAAATGCCGGTGCTTTGCATACTGAAGGTTTACAAGAAACAGTTAAAAAATGTAAAGCGGACCTTGGCCTTTCTTTTGACGGTGACGCGGACCGCCTTATAGCAGTAACCGAAGACGGTACAGTTTTTGACGGTGATAATGTAATTTCAACCGTTGCTGTATATCTAAAAAATAACGGTAAGCTCAAAGGTAATAAAGCTGTTCTAACCATTATGGCAAATTTGGGTTTAATAAATTATTTAAAGGCAAACGGAATCGACCCCGTATTAACGAAAGTCGGGGATAAATATGTTTTTGAAGAACTTACCAAAAACAATTTATCAGTCGGGGGGGAAACTTCCGGACACATTATTTTTAAAGATATTGCCCCTGCAGGTGATGGTATTTTAACTGCCTTACAACTGCTTGGTATTGTAAAAAGTACCGGTAAAAAATTAAGCTATTTCAAAAATTTATGGCAAAAATACCCTTTAAAACTCGTTCCCGTTAAAGTGGAAAAGAAGGTTCCTTTAGATGAAATTGAAGGCTTTTGCCCTTATTTAAAGGAACTTGAAAATTCTATGGGTGATAAGGGGCGTATAGTTGTTCGCTATTCTGGAACGGAGCCTTTGCTTCGGGTTCTTGTTGAAGATGAAAATAAACAAAATGTTGAAGATATTTGCCAGAAGGTAGTAGAATTTTACAAAAGCAAAGTTAAAACTTGCTAGAGGTGACTATGAAATTAGGTGTTAATTTAGACCATATTGCAACTTTACGACAAGCGCGAGGCGGTGTTGAACCAAGCCCTGTCAAAGCAGCTGAGATTTGCCTTGCCTTAGGGGCGGACTATATTGTTATGCATCTTCGCGGGGATAGGCGTCATATTCAGGAAACAGACCTTAAAAAATTAGCCAAAATTGATCGTAAAAAAATACATTTAGAAATGGCAGTAACTAAAGAAATGCTTGATTTCGCAACATCCCTTAAATGCGGTTCAGTTTGTTTAGTTCCGGAGTTCCCTAATGAGCTTACTACTTCCGGCGGTTTAAATTTATGCAAGCGCAATTTAATGTCCCTCACTCGTGCTGTAAAAACTTTGCAAAAAACAGGCATAAAAGTCAGTTTATTTATTAATCCGGAACCTTCAGATATCCGTACAGCAAAACGTTTGGGTGCAGATATTGTTGAGCTCTGCACTAAAGCTTATAGTGAAGTTAAAAATGAGAAAGCCCGCCAAGCCGAACTTGAACGTGTAGAAATGGCAACGATTTTAGCTAAAGAGCTTGATTTGGAAGTGCATGCTGGCCATGGCCTAAATTACAAAAATGTCCAAGACATTGCCCATATTGACGGTATGGAAGCTTTAAATATTGGCCATGCAATTATTGCAAGGTCCGTTTTCCGCGGTTTACCGCAAGCCTTGCTTGATATGAAACTTTTAATAGGAGCAAAATAATGTGCGGAATTGTAGGTTATTCCGGTAAAGATAATTGTGCCGGCATTTTAATTGAAGGACTTAAAAAACTTGAATACCGCGGTTATGATTCTGCCGGTATAGCCCTTGAGGGTAAAAATAAAATTACCGTTTTAAAAGCGGTAGGCCAAGTTAAAAATTTGGAAAATTTAGTTAAAAAATCAGGCAAGAATTCGCATCTTGGTATTGCCCATACCCGTTGGGCTACCCATGGTAAGCCTTCTTTAGTTAACAGTCACCCGCATACTGATTGTACAGGCAATATTGCCTTAGTTCATAATGGCATTATTGAAAATTACTTGGAACTTAAAAATATTTTAATTAAAAAGGGCCATAAATTTAAATCTGAAACCGATACCGAAGTTATTGCCCATTTGCTTGAAGAAGAACTGAATAGTGAAAAAGATTTTTTTAAAGCTTTTCAAAAAACTACCCGCAAATTAAAAGGTGCTTTTGCTTTGGTTGCTTTAAATGCAAAAGAACCTGGGGTAATGGTGGCGGCAAAAAGGCAAAGCCCGCTTGTTGCCGGTATCAGTAAAAAAGGGGTTTTTCTAGCTTCTGATATTCCGGCTTTTTTAAACCACACAAATAAAGCAATATTTTTTGAAGACGGTGATACTATAAAAATTACTACAGATAATCTGGAAATTTATGACAGTGATTTCCGTAAAACAACACGCAAAATACATACAATTTCCTGGGATATTTCTGCTGCTGAAAAGGGCGGTTTTAAACATTTTATGCTTAAAGAAATTCATGATGAACCGCAAAATGTGAGGGAAACGTTACAAACTCTTCCCCCTGATATTACTAAAGCTTTTGGCTTTCCCTTAAAAGAGGCTAAAAAATTTGAAGGTTTATATATTGTTGCTTGCGGGACAGCTTACCATGCCGCTTTAGTTGCAAGATATGTTATTGAGCATTTTGCCAAAATCCCTGTTGAAGTAGAAATGGCCTCTGAGTTTAAGTATAGACCAATACATTTCAAAAAGAATTGGCTTTTTGTAGCGGTAAGCCAGTCCGGCGAAACTGCAGATACTTTAGCCGCTTTAAAAAATGCGAAAGCAAACGGTTTAAAAGTTTTGAGTGTTTGTAATGTTATCGGTTCTGCAATTGTTCGGGAAAGTGATTACTCTGTTTTTACTCATTGCGGGCCGGAAATAAGTGTTGCCTCCACAAAAGCATTTACTTGCCAATTAACGGTTTTATATGCGCTTGCTTTACAACTTGCATACGTACAAGGTGCAATTACAAAAGCGGAGTTTGAAGATTTATATCAGGAACTTTTAACTTTACCGGAACTTTTAAAACAAACTTTGAAACTTGAAAATGAGGTCAAAAAAATTGCCACAAAAGTTTACAAAAGCCCGTCATTTATTTTTATCGGGCGTAATGCAAGTTTCCCGCTTGCTTTGGAAGGCGCGCTTAAATTAAAAGAAATTTCTTATAAGCATGCCGAGGGTTTTGCGGCAGGCGAAATTAAACACGGCCCGATAGCGATAATTGAAAAGAATATCCCCGTCGTTGCTTTAGCGCCAAAAAGCAGTTTGTATGAGAAGATGATTTCCTCTTGCCAAGAAGTTTCCGCGCGCGGCGCAAAAGTTATACTTGTAACGAATACGCCCGTCAAAAATGCTGTGGAAGTACCTTATACGAATGAATATTTATTCCCTTTACTTGCTGCAACGGTACTCCAATTTTACGCATATTTTATTGCAGACTTTTTGGGCAGGGAAATTGATAAACCAAGAAATCTTGCCAAAAGTGTAACTGTTGAATAATATGGAAATTATAAATATCGGAACTGATATTGAAGAAGTTTCCCGTTTTACAAAACTTGATAAAAAGGTTTTAAACCGCTTATTTACCGATGAAGAACTTAAATATTCAAATTCCAAAAAAAATTTTGCGGAGCATTTAGCCGTAAGATATTCTGCAAAAGAGGCGGTTTACAAAGCCTTACCTTTTGATAGAATTGCTTTTAAAAAAATTCAGGTTTTAAATGATAAATCCGGCGCACCTATTGTAACCGTTAAAGATAAACGCGCAAAAGATTTATGTTTTAAAATATCTTTATCTCATACCAAAAATTTTGCGCAAGCGGTAGTTTTAGTTTATAAAAAATGAAAATAACGAAAAAGTTTTTTAAAACGAATTTTCCTAAAGTAAAAAAAGATTCTTATAAAAATATTAACGGTAAAATTTTGATTATTGCCGGCTCAAAAACCATGCAGGGTGCGGCAGTTTTAAATGTTTTGGGTGCATATTTTTGCGGTGCGGGGATGGTGGCACTAGCCTCAATTCCCGAAGTTATAAAAGCCACGGTTTGCACAGTTCCGCAAGCGCTTGTTTTGCCGCTTGAAAAAAATCGGTTAAACGAAATCAAAAAATATATTAAAACTTTTAAACCGGATGTTTTGCTTATCGGCAGCGGCCTTAACGAAATGGCAAAACATACTTTGAAAATTTTAAATTTTGCAAAACTCCCTGCGGTAATTGATGCTAGTTCCTTAACTTTTTTGGCAAGCAAAAATACAAAACTGCCAAAGGCCGGCGGGCCTTATATTTTAACACCGCATGTCGGGGAAATGAAAAGATTACTTAAACAAAAAACAATAAACACAAAAACTGCCGCAAAAAATTTAGCGCAAAAAACAGGTGCAATTTGTTTGCTCAAAGGGCCTATTACTTATATAAGTAGCGGTACAAAAACTTATGAGAGTCACACCGGAAATTGCGGCCTAGCAAAAGCCGGCAGCGGTGATATTTTAGGCGGAATAATTGCCGCTTTATATGCGCGTTTATTAAAAAGTTCTGCTGACAAAAAACAAGCCGCTTTTACCGCTGCGTCTTTAGGTTGTTATTTGCATGGTTTTGCAGCAGATTTAGCCGTCAAAGAAACAGGGCAAACCTCTTTACTTTCAACTGATGTAGTACACGAGATTCCCGCCGCGATAAAAAATTTGTTATAATGGTTATAAGTTCGATTTAGGAGCTATTAAAGTTGTAAATTAAGTCATAAAAACGGCTTATTAAAAATTAATTCTGTTTTTGGTGCCCTAACGGGCAGCTAAAAAGCATATCTAAGACCAAAAACAGCTCGTATAGACATAAAATTAAGGACTTTATAAACCCATGATTTTATGTCGAACGTTTGCAATTTATGTGCGAACTACGGCTGTTATATTTAGGTTTCTTAGATAGCTTAAACTTATCAGCCGTTTTTATTTGGCTGAATTTAGGAGGTTTTATGCATTTTATATTAACACTTTTTTGTTTTTTCC
>CADAFA010000034.1:17868-18440 GCA_902787065.1 uncultured Elusimicrobium sp. | reverse complement strand
GAAAATTTTAAAGAAAATTGAAAATATTATCCGCGAAGAATTTAACAAAGCCGGATGCCTTGAAGTTTGGCTACCCATCGTGCAACCTGCTGATTTATGGCAACAAAGCACGCGCTGGGATTATTACGGCAAAGAATTACTCCGCATTAAAGACCGCAAAGGCGCGGACTTTTGCCTTGCCCCAACCGCCGAGGAAGTTATAACAGATTTAGTTAAAAAAGATGTCTCATCTTACAAACAATTGCCGGTTTGTTTATATCAGTTCGGTACAAAATTCCGCGACGAAATCCGCCCGCGTTTTGGGGTAATGCGTGCAAGGGAATTTTATATGGCTGATGCTTATTCCTTTTCTGCTACCGACGAAAGCGCAAATGAGTGGTATCAAAAAATGTATGACGCTTATCTAAGAATTTTTAAACGCTGTGGTTTTGCCTTTAGGCCTGTTGAAGCCGATACCGGCGCAATTGGGGGGAACTTTTCACACGAATTTATGGTGCTTGCACAAGCCGGGGAAGACGAAATTGCCACTTGCGATTGCGGTTATACATCCAATACAGAAAAGACCGAAATTA
>CADAFA010000034.1:0-17825 GCA_902787065.1 uncultured Elusimicrobium sp. | reverse complement strand
TAATGAGGCCGATTTAAAACCCGTGCAAGAAGTCAACACACCCAATATGCATAGTGTGGATGACTTAGCAAAATTTTTAAAAGTACCTGCCGAAAAGTGCATTAAAATGATGGTCTACAAGGCTGATGAAAAACCGGTAATCGTCTTAATGCGCGGTACTGATGAATTAAATGAAATCAAACTTAAAAAATATTTAAATGCAAATGTTTTGGAAAAGGCAACACCGGAATTTTATGAAGCCCAAACGCAAAGCCCCGTCGGTTTTGCGGGGCCGATTGGTTTTAAACAAAAATTTGCAAACACGCAATTACTTGCCGATAATTATGTCAAGACAATTTTTAACGGTGTTTGCGGTGCATGTAAAGCAGATACACATTTAATAAATGTTACACCGGAACGTGATTTTACGCCTGATGCTTACGCTGATTTCAAACTTGCCGCCGCAGGGGATCTTTGCCCAAAATGCGGTAAACCGTTTAATTTTATGCGCGGTATTGAAGTCGGGCATATTTTTAAACTCGGAACAAAATATTCCGCCTCAATGGGTGCAAACTTTTTAGACGAAAACCAAAAAACAAAACCTATTATTATGGGTTGTTACGGTATCGGTGTAAGCCGCGTGCTTGCCGCCGCAATTGAACAAAGCCATGATGATTTTGGCATCATTTGGCCAAGCCCGATTTCGCCTTTTGACCTTGAACTTATTGCCCTAGATGTTGAGGGGGAAGTCAAACAAAAAGCAGATGAAATTTATGAGCAATTAACCGCACGCGGGCTTGATATTTTGTATGATGACCGCGACGAGCGCCCCGGCGTAAAATTCAAAGATGCCGATTTAATCGGTGTACCTTACCGCATTGTAATCGGGCGCAAGTTGTTACCCGAAGGCAAAGTGGAATTTAAAATCCGCGGTCAAAAAGATGCCGAGATTTTAACATTTGCCGAACTAGATGCAAAGTTAAAGGAATTATTTACAAAATAGGAAAAAATTGTTAAGATAATTTTATATTAATTTAGGAGAATTTAAAAATGTAGGGTTAAACGCCCTAAAAAAATTGAAATCTGTTTTTGGAATCGTAGAAATACGACCAACTATTAAAAGATAGTGAAGATTCAGACCAAAGACAGTCGTTGCAGGCACAAAATGAACGGACTAATTACCCGTTTGTTTTGTGCCGAATGTTTGCCAATTATGGCAGACTACGGCTGTTTTGTTTGTTTGGCTGAATCTTCACAAGCAAATTCAGCCGTTTTTTATTGGCTTTCTCTTTTGCATTTATTAATCGGCTGAAATTCAAATTTGTCGCCACCCGTGCGCTTTGTCGCACGGGCGGGAGATGCCGAGCAAGTGTCGTTTCTTGCGAGGCAGAGGGGGGGGGATAAATAAGAAAAATAAAATAGGAATAATAATCCCCCATCCGTCAAGCAAAAACTTGTTTTTGCTTGACACCCTCCGCCCGCACAAGCGGGTGAGGGCAATAAAGATTTTATTAAAAAACAAAAAAGGAGAAATAAAATGAAAAAGAAAGAGATAATAAATGCAGTAAATCGATTGCCTTACCGCAATATCAATATTCCGTTGACAAAACGAAATTTATACAATTAAAAATAGCCGCCAAAACCATAAAAGATGCCCAATTACGTTATATGTTAGTTAATGATGAAAGAAGTTTAGATTTATCTGCTTTAGATATTGATATAGAGTTCAATTGTCATTTAGCAGGGCCAACAAAATCAACTGTTTGGTGCGAATTACCTAATTTTATAGTATATACAAATTTGATTAATTCAAACACTAAAAAATGTGCTGCTTATGAATCTGCAGGAAAAAGAGCCCTACGTTTATGTCAAAATGAGTTTCCAAACAGTCATGGTGAATATAAAACAGATTACTGTGGTGGTGGACCTTGTACAGTTTATACTGGTTATTAACCCTTTGCGTTTTCAAACAATTCCCTTGCTTGATAGGAACTGCGGACTAAAGGTCCGGCCATCACACCCTTAAACCCAATGCTCAAAGCATAAGCCTTTAAATTATCATAATAATCTTGCGTCGGGTAACTTTTAACAGGATAATGCAATTTAGATGGGGCAAGATATTGCCCAAGGGTAAGCAAATCACAATCAACTTTGCGTAAATCGCGCAAAACGGCTTTGATTTCTTCTTCCGTTTCACCAAGGCCGAGCATTAAACCGCTTTTTGTTAAAATTGCAGGTGCAAATTCCAAAGAACGCTCATATTTTGCAACAGGCCTAACTTGTTGATATAAAGACGGCACAGTTTCCATATTATGCCCTAAAACGGAAATTCCGCTTTCCAAAATTACGGGCAAATATTCAAATTTCCCGCCCAAATCGGAAATTAATGCCTCAACTTTAATATTTGGATTTTGTTTAATAATTTCTTTGCAAACATTTGAAATATGTTCCGCGCCGCCGTCGGGTAAATCATCACGCGTGGGCATTGTTAAAACAAGATATTTTAAATTCAAAACTTTGGCCAAATTTGAAGCCCTTTGCGGCTCATCAGCTGCGGGGGGTAATGGCTTTTGGCAACCCTTTTCCACCGCGCAAAAGCGGCAAAAACGCGTGCAAATACTGCCAAGTATCATAATAGTTGCTTCGCCCTGGCAAAAGCATTTGCCGCGGTTTGGGCAACGTGCATTTTGGCAAACTGTGGGCATTAAATTACCGTCTAAAAATTTCTGCGTTTTTGCTGCTAGTTCGGTATGATATGCCGCCTTACTTTTGCCGACCATTTCTTTAAGCCAAGCCGGAATTTCCAACATAAACTGCTCCTATAATAGTATAATTATAGTAAATGCGGAAGGCCTTTGCACTAACTTTTTTAATATTGTTCCCTTTTTGCGCTTTCGGTACGGTTTCCACAACAACCGCACCGGCTACACTAGAAAGCGCAAAAGAACTTTATTTTACTTCAAAACCCGAACAAGCCCTAAACCAATATATAGAAATTTCCAAACGCGATAAAGACAAAACATCTTTTCTAAATGCTATTTTTATTGCACTTGAACTTGCAAAACCGCGCCTTGCCGTGGATACTGCAGCGGAAGCTTTAAAACTTTTCCCGACCGATACAACAGTCCTAGAATTTGCTGCACGGGCTTATTTAGCAAACGGGCATAATATACATGCGGAAAATTTATTTTCCCTTTTAAACAGTGCAAGCCAAGAGCAAGATGAATTTTACCATATCGGTATGGCCCGCGCCCAAATGGGAATGGGGGAAGATAAACTGGCTGAAACAAATTTATTGCAGGCAAGCAAAGGTATAAATGCAGCTTTGGCAAATTTTTTGCTAGGTGAATTATATTTCAAGAAAAATAACTATTTTTTTGCCGCAAAACACTATAAAAGGGCCTTGGATTTAGACAGCCAATTCCTGGAAGCACATAAAAAATACGGCGATGCCTTAGTAAATTTAAAACGCTATAAAGAAGCTTGGCAAAGTTATAAAAATGTTCAAGCTGCAGATGCCCAATACAAAGAAGTTACCAAAGCTTTAAAAGAATTAAGCGCTTTGTATACACCACCGGTAAACGACTTAGCAATACCAGAAACCACCAGAGCCCATACAAATATAAGGAGCCCGCAAAATTATACGGGCAAACCTTTCCCTCAAATCCGTGTAGGCCTTGGGGCAAAAATAAACGGAGTGCCAAAAGGCGTGAGTGAAATTAAATTCTCAACATCGCACAAATTTACTGCCCTTTCAGAGGGAAAAACACTCATAAAAGACGGCCTAAATAAAACTTATTGGACCGTACAAGTAATAAAGGGTGTGCCTTATTTAATTTCCCCTAAAGGCAAAAAAACAGCTTTTAAAAAATCTCTAAAAATAACGCAAAAATCTACGGAAGAAAATGCCCATACCATTATAGTTAGGAATATGCTTGTCGGGCATGGAACAACCTGGATTTCCCGCGAAGATAAAGAGTATCGTGGGGATATGGAATTTATTTACTCTCCAAGAGCAGGGGGGATTTATCTCGTAAACCATGTTAATATGGAAGAATATCTCTATGGTGTTATAGCCTCTGAAATGCCTAGCAAATTCCCTATCGAAGCCCTTAAGGCACAGGCAGTTATTGCCAGAACTTATGCAAAAAAATCAATGGGAAAACACAAAGCCTGGGGGTATGATGTATGCGACACTCAACATTGCCAAGTTTACGGCGGGGTTAAATCGGAACGGGAAAGAACTAATTCCGCCGCAGAAGCTACACAAGGGTTAATTTTAGAATATAATAATAAACCGATTGAAGCAGTATTTTCTTCCAACTGCGGTGGTTTTACACAAAGTTCAAAAGAGGCAGGCTGGTATGATACCCCTTATCTAAAACCTGTTTCCGATTATAAAAATTTAGAACCGAAAAATTTTGAACCTTATAACTTAGCTTTGCTCTTACAATATCCGCAAGAGGCTTATAGCAAATATTTTAACAATGTCAGTAAATCAAATTTCCGTTGGGTAAGATATGTGGAAGAACCTATTTTAAGGCAAGTTGTTGCCCGCAAAAAAGACATCGGCAAAATTAAAGAAATTATTATTTTGGGGCGGGGGCATTCTGGTTATGTAAATAAGGTCAAAATCGTCGGTACAACAGGAAATTTAATTTTAACTAAAGAAAATCAAATTAAAAAATATCTTGCCCTTGGCTTACTCAGAAGCACCTATTTCACTATTGAACCTGTTTTCGAAAACGGGGTTTTAAAAGCTTTCATTTTTTACGGCGGCGGTTGGGGGCATGGCGTTGGGCTTTGCCAAACAGGTGCCGGCGGCCGTGCTGAAAGCGGGCAGGAATTTAAAGAAATTTTAACCCACTACTATACCGATGTAGATATAAAAGACGTACGGGATAAATAAAGCTGCTTACTCCTAGTACCTATCCTTATTATAGGCCTTTTGACCCGTGTTTTTATTCAAAAAATCTCCTAAAATATAATTATGACAAAGAAATATTTATTAGGCCTGTTTATTGTTTTTAGTGCAACATTTTCTTTTGCTGCGCCAAAGCCTTATGCCCATTTTCTGCTTTACGATGATATTAATAAAGATTTCTTTAAAAAATTTATTTCCGGCCAAGAAGCAACTTATATGGTATGTGTAGAAGAATACACTAACGGAAAACAACTAAAAGACGAAGTAGCACAAAATATTTTTTCAGAGGCTTTAAACAATTGGTTAGATAAAACCAAATATTATATTACGGAAGATAAAAAAAGAAATACAAATAAAGAAGAATTTAAAGATATTTTAAAGATAGTAGAGGCTAAAGAACTTCTAAAACAAGTTCCCTGTTCCGTAGAAGAAGACGGCAGAGTAAATCTAACCGCAGATTTAACAGTACTCTATAAATTAGATGCCTCAGAGTATTGTGATGAAGCAGTAGCCTGTTTCTTACCTGATCACAGTGTGTTAATTGTATCAACTTTAATGCAATCCACCCCTAAAGAATATACTAAATTTATTACCCATGAACTTGGCCATACTTGGGGTTTAGCAGATCAATATTCCGGTGCAATTTATGACGGGAGTTTTTTATATAACTCAAAAGTTTTACGCCCCTCAATAATGAATAAAAGCCAAAAAGTTACCTGTGATGACGTAGATGCTTTTATTACAAGTATTGACCGAACTTTAGGTAATAAGAGAGAATTTAACAGTTTATGCAATGACGGCATCATTATAAATAACGGGCAAGCTATTATGAAAGATAATCAAAGTTATAACTTTAAAGAAAATTATGAATATTTTGATGCCGAAATTAAAGTTTCTTACGATACTGAATTTAAAGATTTTTTCATACTTGATATGACTTTAAACAATTTTATCCTTTCTCAAGAAGGTATTGATTTAATACAGGAAATGGGTTTTAATGTAACTGACTTAAAAACCTTAAAGAATGCGGAAGTTAAAATTCATGGTAGGGCTTTTGAAATGATGACGGAAGATTTTGAGGATATATATCTCCGAACCCCTGACGGACTTTGGACTTTTGTTTTATATAATAAAAGGGGTAAAAAGGCAGAACCAAAACAAGTTATCACAAAGGAATTTTTCAGTATGGAAGATGTACCTACTTTTACCGATTTGGAAACAAATTATTCTTATCTGTTATTTAAAAATATTACAGTACCCTTAATAAATTTCCTCCCCAGTATGGGGCAAGGACGGAAAGAAAATTTGCGCCGTAAATTTTCTTTTAAAATTTTCAATTTTGAATCTGCAATAGAAAACAACTTAAACAAAGAATTAGACAATAATATTGCCCCTTACGAAACTTTCTAAAAAATATATTAAAGATTAACTTTCCCAAACGCGCGCGAAAAAATGTAAAATGTATATATGTATAATATGCATGATACCATCACTGCTTTTGCCACCTCAAATGGGGGGGCAGTTGCCGTTTTACGTTTAAGCGGTATGCTTACCTATACAATTTTAAATAAATTAACCAAAAAAGAATTTACCCCGCGCCAAGCTACACTTGCTACTATTTACGACGGGGATAATATTTTAGATAAAGCCCTGATTACCTACTTTAAAGCACCTAAAAGTTATACTGGGGAAGATGTAGCGGAAATTTCATTACATGCAGGGCCTTATATAAAAAGCCGTATTTTGGAATTATGCCTTGCACTAGGTGCACGTAATGCTAGAGCGGGGGAATTTTCCCAAAGGGCATTCCTTAATGGGAAAATGGATCTTGTGGAAGCGCAAGGCGTGCTTGATATAATAGCAGCCAAAAACAAAGCCGCCCATAAAGCCGCAGTAAACAGTTTGGAAGGCCGCCTTTCAAACCGCTTTAAACAAATCAGGCAAAATTTAACAGATGTTTTAGCACAAGTTGAAGTGCGTATTGACGATACAGACGGCGAAATGCAACCCTTGCCGGAAAAAGAAACAAAAAATGCGTTGCTTAAAGTTGCACAAGAAGCCAAAAATTTGGCAGATACCTTTTCAAGCGGCCGCCTTGTCAAAGAAGGTATAAAAGTTGCACTTTGCGGCCTAACAAATGCAGGCAAAAGCAGTTTATTGAACAAATTACTTGGCTATAACCGCGCAATAGTTTCAAGCCAAGCAGGGACAACAAGGGACACCGTTGAAGCACCTCTTTCTTTGCTCGGTTTTGATTTGGTTTTAGTGGACACAGCCGGTATCCGCAAAACCACCGCAGATGAGGCTGAAATTGAGGGTATTAACCGCTCCCGCCAAGCAATAGAACAGGCAGATATCACAATTTTTGTACGTGATTTAACCCTGCAAGATAAAAGCGAAGAAAACAAATTTTTTGACGAAGTAAAACAAAATGCCAAAAATTTGATAACCGTTTTTAACAAAGCAGATAAGATAGATTTTAAGAAAAAAAATGGGCTTATAATTTCCGCCAAAACAGGCCAAGGGCTCAAAAATTTAGAGAAGGAAATTATAAAAACTTTAAACCTCGGGGATATCAGCGGGCAGGAAATAATAATAACATCTGCCGCCCATTATAAGGCCCTTTTAGCGGCGGCATTAGAACTTGAAAGTGCTACTGAAAAATTGGCAGATTTGGAGCTTTGCGCCGAGCATTTAAGAAAAGCTTTAAAAGAATTAAAAGAACTTATTGGAGAAGTTACGAGTGAAGATGTTTTAGATATCATCTTTTCAAAATTTTGTGTAGGTAAGTAGGAAAATAAAATGTTTGATTTTGATAAAACTTTTGATGTCATAGTTATCGGCGGCGGCCACGCAGGATGTGAGGCTGCTTTAATTGCAGCAAAACGTGGGGCAAAAACGCTTTTAATTACACAAAGTTTAGATACTATTGCGCAAATGTCCTGCAACCCCTCTATTGGCGGAATTGCCAAAGGCCAAATTGTGCGCGAAATTGATGCGCTTGGCGGCGCAATGGGTAAAATTACAGATATTGCCGCCGTACATTATCACATGCTTAATACGGGCAAAGGGGAGGCGGTTTGGTCCCCGCGCGTTCAATGTGATAAAAAAATATATCAATTTGCCTATAAACATTTTTTGGAAAATCAGAAAAATTTGCATATTTTGCAAGACGAAGCCACACAAATATTAACCAAAAACGGCGCGGTAGATGCTGTGGTAACTTTGCGCCAAACAAAATATAAAACCAAGGCCGTTGTTTTATGTTCCGGAACTTTTTTAAAAGGAACGATACACGTCGGCAAACTTATGCTTGGGGGGGGCAGATATAATGATAATGCAGCCAATTTTTTAAGCACCTCTTTAAAAGATTTAGGCCTTAAAATGGGCCGTCTTAAAACAGGTACACCTATGCGTATAAACGGTAAAACTGTGGATTTTAGTAAATTTACACCGCAACCGTCTGACAATCCTTATACACCTATGTCCGTTTTCAACCTCCCCGTTAAAAAAGATTTCTTACAATGCTATATTGGGCGCACCACAGATAAAACCGCCGAAGTTTTAGCAGAACATGCAAAAGAATCTGCTTTATACAGCGGAAATATAAATTCTATTGGGCCACGTTATTGCCCGTCTATTGAAGATAAGGCAGTCAAATTCCCGCAAAATAGGCATCATCCTTTGTTTCTGGAGCCGGAAGGGTTGCATACCGAGGAATATTATATTCAAGGTTTCTCTACCTCAATGCCGGAATATGTACAATACTTGC
Organism: uncultured Elusimicrobium sp.; assembly: GCA_902787065.1. GTDB lineage: Bacteria > Elusimicrobiota > Elusimicrobia > Elusimicrobiales > Elusimicrobiaceae > Proelusimicrobium. The sequence continues at coordinate 9,150 of CADAFA010000034.1, read as the reverse complement.
TTTTGCGTTCTGTTGAGGGTTTAGAAAATGCACAAATTGTGCGCCCCGGTTATGCAGTGGAATATGATTATGTGGATCCGACTTGCCTTTACCCAAGTTTAGAGGTTAAAACGGTTTCCGGCCTATTCTTTGCAGGCCAAATAAACGGCACAACAGGCTATGAAGAAGCCGGCGGCCAAGGCCTAATTGCCGGGTTAAATGCCGCTTTAAAAGGGGTATTAATGCCAGCAACAAGATCCTTGGCAAGGAACCCTTCATCTTGAAACGCAACGAATCCTATATCGGCGTCATGATCGACGATTTGGTCACCAAAGGGACCGATGAGCCTTACCGCTTATTGTCGTCACGTGCTGAATATCGCATAATGCTTAGAACAGATAATGCCGATCTGCGCTTAACAGATTATGCCTTTAAATACGGAATACTCCCCAAAGAATATTCCAAAAATTTTGAGGCTTATAAAGAGGCAGTTAATTTATTGCAAGATGATGAAAATGCAAAAATTGACGAAAATTCTTTAGGCCCATGGTCACTAGATGCGGCAAAAAACAGTGCAAGAATTCAAAATAAATATAAAGGCTATTTGGAACGGAATATCAAAGAGGCTAAGGCACTAGAAAATGCCGATAAAATTGTTATTCCGGCAGGTTTTGACCCTTCCGCAGTTAAAGGCATTTTAATTGAAAGTAAACAAAAACTTGCAAAAATTAAACCCAAAACTTTGGGGCAGGCAAGCAGAATACCGGGGTTAACACCGGCGGATTTACAACTGATTTTAATTCATATTGAAAAGTTTAGGCGCGAACATGCTAAATAAAGAATTTATTTCAAAACTCGGTTTAACTTTAAGTGATTTGCAAATTCAAACTTTGCAAAGTTATGCAGAACTTGTTTTACAAAAAAACAAAGAATTTAATTTAACTGCCGCCAAAACTATACAGGAAATTTTTGACCGCCATATTTGCGACGGTCTACAGGCAGCTGCTTACCTTAAAAGAGAGAGCTTTATACAAAAAACAGGGGCAGATTTTGGCAGTGGTGCCGGTTTTATTGGGATAACTGTGGCGGTAGCTTTGCCGGAAACTAAAATTTATTTAGTTGACAGTTTACAAAAGCGTACAAAATTTTTACAATGGGTAGTGTATAAATTATGCTTAAAAAATATTGAAGTCATAACCGCAAAAATAGGGCAGGAAGAATTAAAAAATAAATTTGACTTCGTTTTGGAAAGAGCTATGGGGGAAATTGATAATATTTTACCCTTGTGCCTTACAAATTTAAATAAGGGCGGATTCTTTGGGGCTTTACTTAGCAAAAATACCCAGAGCACGACTAAACCCGAAAAAGAATATTTTTACTCTTTACCCGGTGATAAAGATATCCTTGGGAGAAAGATATCAATTTACTATGGACATAAGTAAAAGATTATATTCTATTGTCATACTACTTGCACTTGCTATTTGTTTTGTGGCAGTGTACGAGAGCTTTGATTTAAAAAAGAAAGATAAAGATGTAAATATCTCAAAAATTTTACAAAAAACCCGTGATAAGGCTCATTCTGCTAACGTAACAGATATTTTAACTCCTATGGAAGGGGAAAAACAAAATACTTTTAAATTTTCTTTACCTGCAGCAAAAGGAAATACGGAAGGTATACCTACCGCACAAACTTTTATGAAGGAAGAATCTTTACAAATTCCTTTGGCTCCAAAAGGTTTTACTGCTAAATTAACAAATAACTATGTAATCTTTAGGGAACAATTTGATATAACCAAAGACCTGACAGATTTCATTGATAGTATTCACGGCAATTTTGTTTTGGATATTATACCGTTTTCCTTAAATTCTGAATTTAAACGTTTGTTTTTGATGTTATTTAGAACCAGAGAAAATTTTACAAAATACACTTTGCGCCCGGAATGGTCCCAAGCGGCAACAGATGTAAAATCCCGTTCCATTTATTTGATGGAAGGATCCTCTTTTAAACCTGTTTTTGTACATGAACTAACCCATATATATTTTGACGGGTTTTTCCACCCGAGTGAACCTCCGCTTTGGTTAAGTGAAGGTTATGCTGTTTACAATCAAGTAAAAGTTCAAAGTACGGAAGAAAATGGCTGGATACAAAAAAATATTATCACTCTAAGCCAAAAAAATTATATTAATTTCGAAGAATTTAATAGTGTGGAAAGTCTGGACAGTTATTCACCAAATGAAGTGGAACTTTGGTATGCTCAGGCATACAGTGTGGTTAAATACTTAATTGAAAAAGATAAAGATAATTTTTATCAATTTTCCAAAAATTTAAAAGAAAATATGCCTATTGGCAAAGCACTATACAGGGCTTATGGTATGCCTTTTAATACTCTAAAAGCCCTTGAATATGCTTGGCAAGCCAAAATACAACAAGAAGTCAAAAAAGGTAATTATTATGGCTGAAACTTGGCAACATATACCGATATTAGCTGAGGAAATTGCCGATTTACTCTTGCAAAACAAAAGCGGGTATTATCTAGACGGCACTTTAGGTCTTGGCGGACATACAAAAATATTTTTAAGTAAGCTTGACTCTAATGCAAAAATTTTGGGCTTAGATAAGGACAGCCAAGCTATAAAATTTGCTATAAATAAAGTTGCAGATAAGCGCCTTATAGCCAGGCAGGCGAGTTATCTTGAGGCAGCAACAATTCTAAAAGAATTAAATTGGCCGTTACTCGACGGCGCTTTATTTGATTTGGGGTTAAGTTCTTATCAATTGGATGATGCTTCGCGCGGTTTTAGTTTTTTAAAATCCGGCCCGCTTGATATGCGTTTTGATAATACAAAGGGTGCTACGGCAGCAGACTTGGTAAATACTTTGCCTGCTGATAAACTCGAGTATATATTCAAAACTTACGGGGAAGAACATAATTCAAAAAAAATTGCTTTAGCCATTTGCCAAGCCAGACGGGAATCCCCTATTAAAACAACTACTGATTTAAAAAATTTAGTGGAAAAGTATATTCCGCGTTTTGGTAAAACCCACCAAGCAACAAGAATATTCCAAGCCCTTCGAATTGCAGTTAATGAAGAACTTGAAGCAGTAGCCAAAGCACCCAAAATACTTGAAAATATTATTAAACCGGGTGGACGCGCAGCCTTTTTGACATTCCATTCTACAGAAGACAGAATAATAAAACAAACTTTTAAAGAAATGGAAAACACAGGTTATTGGCGCCTTGTAAACAAAAAATTAATTAAACCGTCATTTGAAGAAATTAAAAATAATTCAAGATCAAGAAGTGCAGGTCTAAGAATTATTGAGAGAGTATTATGAGCATAAAAAGTGTACTATTTATAATACTTACAATTGGTATGTTTTTACTCTTAATTTCTATGGAAAGAGTTCAAAAGGAACGTACCGGCCATAAAGTGGGGGAATTGCTTGAAGAAATTTCTTTTAAGGAAGCAAGGAACCAATACCTACGTTATGAAATTAGATTATATAAATCCCCGGCAAGAATAATGGAAGAAGCAAATAAAAAAGATTTAAAAGTAATTGCACCTCAAAATGTGTATGCTTTGGAGTTAAAAAGTGAATACAGTAAACCGTCTTAAATTAATCGGCATTTTGTGTTTTTTGATACCGGTAGCGATAGTACTGCAGCTTGTAAATTTGCAAACTTTGCGACATGAAGAATTTACTACCCGTAGCCAAAAAAGAGTCTACACCAAAACAAAAGAAAATGTTTTTAGAGGGCATATTTTAGATAGAAACGGTAATATTTTAGCAGAATCTTTACGCAGTTATGCTATTGCCATAACAAAAAATAATGTAAAAGATAAAACCTTAACCTTAGAAATATTAGCCAAAACTTTACACGTAGATTTATCTTTTTTAAAAAAACAATGGCAGAATAAAAAGAACTTTTTTTATGTCAAAAAAAATGCCACACCGATAGAATATGAGCAACTCCTCGGTGAAATACGTAACAATAAACTTAGCGGCATTGAAATTGAGCCGCGTTACAGCCGAATTTACCCTTATGGTGTAGCACAGGATATTATAGGTTCAACAAATTCCGAAAATATAGGATTTTCCGGCATTGAACTCATGTATAATGATATCTTGGCAGATAAAAAAGAAGGCAAACTCGTTAAAAAAGCAAGGGATGGGGGTATTATCTACGAAGCAGGACAGGAAGATATTAATGAAGCTGCAGACATCTACCTTACTATTGATGCTCTAGGCCAATATTTTACCGAAGAAACCCTTAAATATTATGCGGAAAAATTTAAAGTTAAAAATGCTTTTGCAATAGTCCAAGATTCTTATACCGGGGAAGTCTTAGCAGCCGCCTCTTATCCGTATCGGGACGGCAGAAGTTTACCATTTCAATTTATTTATGAACCCGGGTCAACTTTTAAAACCATTGCTGTGGCTGCAGCCCTTGATACAGGGACAATAAAACCAAATGATATTTTTTCAATGGAAAATAATAAATTCAATGTCAGTGGCATAATTATTAAAGACCATCAGGATAAACCTTCCTTAAATGTAACGGAAATTTTGGAAGTTTCTTCCAATATCGGGGCAGCTAAAATTGCTTTACAAGTAGGGGCAAAAAAATTATACACATACTTTAAAAAATTTGGTTTTGGTGTAAAGAGTAATGTAAATTTTCTTAGTGAATCTTCCGGCATTTTACGCGATCACACCACTTGGAAACCTATTGATACTGCAAAAGCAGGTTATGGCTATACCGTATCTGCCTCTGGTGTACAGATTGTAAGTGCCTATTCCGCAATAGCAAACGGGGGGGCTTTAATGCAAGCCCATTTAATTAGTAAAATAAAGTATCCAAACGGTAAGGAAGATATTTTAGCAACACCAATGCGTGTCAGGCAGGTATTAAAACCGGATACTATAAAAAGCCTTAAAAAAATGCTTGTAAGTGTTGTGGAAAACGGAACTGCCAAATCGGCCAAAATGCCTGCTTATAAGGTGGCAGGCAAAACAGGTACTACCGAAAAACTTATGGAAAGCGGTAAATATGAAAAACGCGCACACATAGCTTCCTTTTGCGGTTTTGTGCCGGCAGAAAAACCGCGTTTGACAATTTTAGTAGTTTTAGACGAGCCGGAGAGATCTCTTTTTGGTTCGGTATCGGCAAGAATATTTTCAGAAATTGCCGCAAAATTTTTAACTCTATATCCAGAGGTTAATGAAGAATCTTATGCAATTAAAAATTAGTTATCAAACACTGGCAAAAATTACAAACGGTATTTTGTGCCAGGCCAATTTAAAAGATATTTTAAAAAGTATATCTTACGACACAAGAACCTTGCAAAAAGGGCAAGCTTATATCGCTTTAAAAGGTGCGAAATTAGACGGGCATACCTTTATAAAAAAAGCTTTAGAAGCCGGGGCAAACTTTGTAATTTTAGAAAGAAAAGAAGCCCCTAAATATGACGAAATTTTAAAAAACACTCCGTTTTTAACGGTAGAAAACAGTTTACTGGCTTTACAAGAAATTGCAAAATTTCACCGCTTAAGTAAAGAGATAAAAATAGCAGCAATTACCGGCTCAAACGGTAAAAGTACAACAAAACAAATGCTAAGTGCTTTATTAAAACAATCCGGCAAAACTTGTTCTACCGAAGGAAATTTTAATAATCAGGTAGGGGTGCCGATATCTTTACTTGAAATAAAAAATACTGACAAATTCGGCGTTTTTGAGTTAGGGGCTTCACATGTCGGTGATATAGCGGAAATTGCTCGGCTTGTTTTGCCGGACGTTGCGGTGCTTACAAATATTTCCCCATCACACTTAGAATATTTCGGCACTATGGAAAATATCTATAAAACAAAGACTGAAATCTTACAACATTTAAACATGGGGGCAACTGTTGTTTTTAACGGTGATGATAAATTCCTTAAAAATCTAAAAACAGATTATAAAGGCAAAATGCTAAGTTACGGTTTTGATTCCGGTAATGATATTGTGATTAAAAATAGTCCTACATTTTCCTTCACCTACAAAGGGGCTTTATTTAATACAGGTGTAGTTTTAGAACACCATAATAAATTAAATGCCGCTGCAGCTTGCGGTGCTGCGTTGGCCCTGGGACTATTTAAGGAAAATATAGAAAAGGGCCTTAAAACATATAAACCCATGCCTATGCGCCTGGAAAAACATAAATTGGGAAAAACCGAAATTTTGCTTGACTGCTATAATGCAAACCCGGTATCAATGGAAAATGCTTTAAATATTTTGTCTACTTATCCTGCTCCGCGTTTTGCAGTGCTTGGTGATATGCGTGAACTTGGAAATTTTTCAAAAATGTACCACAAAGAACTAGCAGATCAAATTATTAGATCAAAACTTGATAAAGTATTTTTAGCAGGCCAAGAAATTGAAACAACTTATAAAGAACTTTTAAAATTAAATTTTAAAGAAGCCAAATACAGTTTAAATAAATTAGATTTCTTAGAAGATTTAAAACAAATTATTAAAAATCAAAAAGGAACTATTTTATTTAAGGCTTCAAGATCCTTAAACTTTGAAGAACTGTTTTTTAAATTGAAGGAGGAAAATTAAATGTTGTACTATTTATCAAATTTATCTGATGAAATTTCAGTATTAAATATTTTCAGTTATATTACCTTTAGGGCAGGGGCGGCTTTACTTTGCGGCCTTTTGATTGCTTTGCTTATCTCTCCTAAAATTATTGCAAAACTTAGGGCCCATAAAATCGGTCAAATTGAAAGAGATGACGGCCCACAATCACACCTAAAGAAAAGCGGAACCCCAACCATGGGCGGAATAATAATCTTAATCAGTTTACTTTCCTCCGTTTTGCTTTGGGCGCGGCTTGACAATAATTTTATTTGGCTACTTATAACGGTTACCGTCATTTTGGCCTTAGCCGGTTTTGTTGATGATTATACCAAACTCATCAAAAAAAATACTGCAGGGGCACCTTCTTGGCTTAAATTTGTGGCACAAATGCTTGCAGCTATCATTGTAGTTGGGTATCTTGGGGTAAATCCTCCGAATGCCGAGTATGCGACGTCTTTAACAATTCCGTATTTCAGCAGTAAAGTTATGCTTGATTTAGGCGTGTTTTATGCGGCTTTTGCTATGCTTGTTATAATAGGTTCTTCCAATGCTACCAATTTAACCGACGGGCTTGACGGGTTAGCCTCAGGCAGTGTTATTTTTTGTGCCGGTGCTTATATAATTTTTGCCTATATGGCCGGTAATATGGGCTTTGCAGAGTATTTAAAAATCGTACCTGTTCCTGGGGCAGGGGAAATAGCGGTATTTCTTTCTGCGTTGGTTGGTGCCTGCCTTGGGTTTTTATGGTATAACGCCTACCCTGCTCAAGTTTTTATGGGGGATACAAGTTCCCTATTCCTTGGGGGGGTTATTGCAACTTCCGCAATTTGTATCAAGCAGGAACTTGTGCTTATAATCGCAGGCGGTTTATTTGTTATGGAGGCGCTATCAGTAATTTTACAAATGGGATATTTCAAATTAACAAAAGGTAAACGCATATTTAAAATGGCGCCTTTACACCATCATTTTGAACTTAAAGGGGTAGCAGAACCCAAAGTGATAGTTAGGTTTTGGATAGTCGGCATAATATTGATGTTACTTGCTTTATCAACTTTAAAAATAAGGTAAAAAATGAGTATTTTACTTGAAAAAACGCGTTTTTCAACAGCATTAAAAAACAAAAATAAAAGGGCAAAAAGGCATGAAAGTCTGCCTTTAAACAAACCCCTTTTTGCTTTTGCGGTTATTATGGTTGTTTTCGGGCTTGTGTTTACTTATTCGTCAAGCGCGTTTGATTCTATGCACTATTTTAAGAGGCAGTTATTTTTTGATATTATAGGTTTTTCCTTAATGCTTTTTTTGGCTAAATTTTTTATTAAACTTCACACTCTTAAAATATTTAATCCGCTTTACATTTTATGGTTCTGCTGGGGATTGTTAATTTGGGCCTTATTTAGCCCGGAAGCTGCCCATACACACCGTTGGATAAACCTTGGTTTTTTTAATTTGCAGCCGTCTGAATTTGCCAAAGTAGCTTTAATAATTTATTTGGCTTCTTTCTTCTCAAAAAGACCATTAAAAACAAGAACACTTTCCACTTATTTAATACCCATAGGATATTCAATAATAACAATTTTATTAATTTACGCAGGGCGCGATTTGGGAATACCAATATTACTCGGGACTGTTTTACTTGCTATGCTTGTTATTGTTGAAATGCCTTTTAAAGGAATTGGGGGATTAATGCTCTTAAGTATCCCTTGTATAGCCTTAGCGATATTTCATAAAGCATACCGTTTAAAAAGGATGTTCGGCTTTTTGTTCGGTGAAGAATCTTATCAATTACAACACTCTTTTTATGCCATAGGTTCAGGAGGGTGGTTCGGCAAAGGTTTTGGCGCTTCGGATATGAAACTTGAATATTTACCTGCTGCGCATACAGATTTTATTTTTGCAATTATTTGTGAGGAAGGCGGATTGTTCATAGCACTAGGCATAATAATAGCTTTTACGTGGCTCTTAAATGCAGGGATAACAAAGGCAAGGAAAGCAAAAAATATTTATCATACTTATTTAATATCGGGGCTTACTTTATGTTTATTTTTTCAGGCTATGATAAATATGTGCGTTGCTACCGGTATTGCACCGACGAAGGGGTTGCCTCTGCCGTTTTTCTCTTACGGCGGTTCTTCGGTAATAGTTACCCTTGCCATGATAGGTATTTTGATGAATTTATTTGCTGTGGAGGATAATAATTAATGGAAAATCTTTATTTAATCGCAGCCGGAGGCACAGGGGGGCATTTTTACCCGGGTATAGCTTTAGGCAAAGCCCTTTTGGAAAAAGGCAAAAATGTAATTTTTGTAATTAAAAAAGGCAGCCCCAATATTCAATATTTAGACGATAATGAATTATCTTTCCAAGAAATTGATTTTGTTTCAATGCCCAGAAATAAAAGCATTAAAGCTTGGTTTAATTTTTTAAAGAAATTTTTTAAAACCGTAAACCAAATGCGCCAATTAATAAAATTAACAGAACCGAAATGGTGCATAGGTATGGGGGGGTATATTTCCTTTCCGTTAATTTTTACGGCACATTTTATGGGTTG
>CADAFA010000033.1 GCA_902787065.1 uncultured Elusimicrobium sp. | reverse complement strand
CGTCAATATCTTTATCTACTAAATAAACATATTCTTCCTTAAAACAAGCGCGGATAATTTTGCCCATAATCAAAGTTGTTACCATAGAATTTTTGCTTGGCTTAATCATGGCGGTATTACCGGCGGCAAGGGCATCAATTAAAGGGCCCATGGTAAGCAAAAACGGATAATTCCACGGGCTGATAATTAAAGTGTTCCCATAAGGTGTTGGTTTTATATAACTGCGCGCGGCAAAATTAACAAGCGGTGTATGTACAGATTTTTCCGCCGCAAAAGTGCGAGTGTGCTTTATCATATAAGAAAGTTCGTCGTATACAAGGCCGATTTCGCACATAAAACTTTCAAATTCGCTTTTGCCCAGGTCTTGTTTTAGGGCGGCGGCAATTTCCCCCTCATACTGTTTAATTGTATCTTTCAAAAGCTTTAGTTTTGAAATACGAAATTCCACATCAAGCGTTGCGCCGCTTGCAAAAAATTTCCTTTGTTCTTCTAAAATTTTATTTAGCATTATTGTCACCTTTTACTTGATAATAAAACTTTTCAAGTTCCTTCCTGTTCATAAGTTTAGGCACGGGGTATAAAGGGTTGGCTTCCTTAGCAGCATAGCGTGCCATTTGGGGGATATCTTTACTTTCTATCATATCAAAATTTGTGGGGATATTCATTTGTTTATTTAAATTTTTGATTGCAGAAATAAACTTTTCCGCCGCAATTTTACTGTTTTCCTCTTTGTTGCTTATACCTGCGGCAATTGCGAGTTTATGCAATTTCTTGTAAACGGTTTTACCATAACCTTCCAAGACATAAGGCATCAAAACGGCATTGGCAAGCCCGTGCGGAATATTATATTGCCCGCCAAGTGAGTGCGCAATTGCGTGAATATAACCCACATAAGACTTTGAAAATGCCATCCCTGCTTTATAAGCTGCTATTAACATATTTGCACGTGCATTTATATCAAGCCCATTATTGTAAGCAGTCAAAATATTTTCAAAAACAAGCTTGGTTGCCTCAAGTGCAAGTTTGCGCGTTTCGCGTGTTGTTGAGCGGCCGATATAGGCTTCAACGGCATGGGTTAAAGCATCCATGCCGGTTGTTGCGGTCAATGACTTAGGCAAAGTAACTGTTAATTTGGGGTCAAGTATCGCATAATAGGGGATAAAAGTAAAATTGTTTAAGGTATATTTATGCTTTTTTTCAGAATCCGTTATAACGGCAGTTACCGTCACTTCGCTGCCGGTACCGGCGGTTGTCGGGATGGTTACCAATGTCGGAATTTTTTTAAGGACATGCATTAAACCTTTCATTTGCTCTATACTCTTGTTAGGGTAAACAACGCGCGCGCCGATTGCTTTTGCACAGTCCATTGAAGAACCGCCACCAATAGCAATTAAAGAATCGCATTTATTTTGTTTATAGAGTTTTAAACCTTCTTCAATATTATGGATTGTAGGGTTTGCGCGGGTTTGGTCATAAACCGCAAATTTGATATTTGCCTGCTCTAAAATTTTAGTTAAAATATCAATAATGCCGCTTTGCCTTATGCCTTGGTCGCTGACGATTAAAGCGCAATTTTTATTTTCGGCTTTCAAAATATCTGTTACATTTTCAATAGAATGGAAAGTTTTAGGCTCATGGTACGGAAGCACAGGCATAGCAGCCCTGAAACCTAATTGATAAGTACGGCAAAAAGTTTTTTGAAATATATTCATAGTATCCTCTTATAATTTTGCCTGTTTAATACAAGACAAAACTTATAAATATATTTTATCATATTTAGCACATAGTGTGCTATAAATAACCAAGTAAATATAAAATTTGTTAAAATGTAGGAGTAAGATGAAAATAAGAAAAACCGCCCTTAATGATTTGCCAAGGCTGCTTGAAATTTATCAAGCAGCACGAAATTTTATGGCAGAAACAGGCAACCCTAAACAATGGGGTAAAACTTGGCCACCGGAATATTTAATAAAACAAAATATCCTGGAAGGCACAAGTTATGTGTGCGAGCATAACGGGAAAATCGGGGGCACTTTCTTTTTTAATTTTGGGAAAGATATTGAACCCTCCTACAAAAATATTTTAAACGGGAATTGGCTTGATGATACTCCTTACGGTGTTGTGCACCGTTTGGCAAGTGACGGATCTATTAAAGGCCTTGGCACCTTTTGCTTAAATTGGTGTTATGAACAATGCAAACATTTACGCATAGATACGCACCCAAATAATATTGTTATGATAAATATTCTTACCAAACTAAATTTTAAACAATGCGGCCTTATTTATGTGGAACATGATAAGGCCCCCCGCATAGCTTTTGAAAAGATATAGTATAACAAAAAGTATAATTTTATCTCTAAAAATTGTAATATATATTTGGATGTTTTAAAAGGAGGAAGTACATGAAAAAGTTATTAATGCTCGTTGCAATGATTGCCACTTTAGGTATTAGCGCAACTGCCCAATCACCAATCAAGTTATCTTTATTTGATACTATTGCTTGGCCGAAACCTAACAATACCAATGTTGTTTTAGGTCTTATTGACAATAATACCCCGACAGTTAAAGGTGTTTCTTTGGCAATAGGTTCTTCAAGAGTTGATAACCTTACCGGTTTATCTTGGGCTTGGTTTTATACAAGAACAAATAATTTAACCGGTGTGCAATGGGGCGGTTTATATCATGTAACGAAAAACGTTGCCGGTCTTACCGGCGGTTTAGTTAACCACAACAAAGGTAATTTTGCCGGTGTACAATTCGGTTTAGTAAACCTTGCTAAAAACATGACCGGTGTTGAACTTGGTTTTGTAAACGTAGCAGACAATGTAAAAGGCGTTCAATGGGGTTTTTATAACCAAGCGGAAAGATTCTCAGGTTTACAAATCGGTTTCGTTAACTACATCAACCGCATTGATAAAGGTTTACAAATCGGTTTACTTAACATTATTGAAAGTAATGGTTGGTTACCTGTTATGGTTATCGCAAACGGCAGATTCTAATTTTAGAATTGTTGCAAATTGTTTAAAAAGGCCTGCATTAAGCAGGCCTTTTTTATTAAAAATATTTTGCCAAAAATTTAGAGATTTCTTGCAAATATTTTTGGCCGGAAATTTCATGACAACGAACATGGCCGGCACCCTTTACAAGCCAAAGTTCTTTTGTGGATTTGATAGCATCAAAAACCTGCAAAGCCCTTTTATAGGGGACTAAGCTATCCTTTTCACCATGTACTTGTAAAACGGGACAGGCAATCAAAGGGGCAGAGGTTTTAGGGGATAAATCTTCAAGCCCCGTTCTAAATTTTAATCTTTTAAACCTTAAAAAAATATAAACAACAGGGTAATAAGGTAAGGTATGATGATTCCATGCCCATTTGCGTACTACCCTTTTATAAGAATAAAAACAAGCTTCCAAAATAACTGCTTTGATTGTTTTATCTGTTGCCGCAATATAAGCCGCAACGGATGCCCCCAAACTTATACCGTATAAAGCAATTTCTTTGCTTTGTTCTGGTTTATTGTTGCGGAGATATTCCAAAGCGGCTCGGGCATCCAAGTGTTCCCTTAAACCTTGGGCGCTTTTACCGGAACTTTCCCCCATACCGCGGAAATCAAAATAAAATAAATTATATTTTTTTGCCAAATTTATTGTTTGCGGAAGTATTTGGCTTTTATCCATCTCAAAACCATGCATTAAGACAAGTGTTTTGTTTGAGCCTGCGCAAGGGATAAACCATCCTTTTAAAGTTATGCCGTCCGCATTTTGAAAAGTTATATCTTCCGCTTCAAAACCTAAGTCTTTCGGATAAACTTTTAAGGGCGGTTGATGCCAATTAAGCGCTTTGTAAAGCTTAACGCAAAATGCAACTATAATTAAAGTAATAAGAACAATTATTACCGTCATAATTAAATTATACAAAAAAGACCCCCACAAAAGTGAGGGTGTTTTAAATAACTAATTGTTGTTAATTTTGTTTCTTAAAGTCAATCACAACTAAAGGCCGCTTGTGACTGCAGCCGATAGTGCCTTCTTCTGATTTCTTTAAAGCCTCAGGCCAAAAGCCTTGCATCTTTAAAACAAGTTCGGCCACTTCCCTAAATGCACCTTTGCCTCCGTCGACTTGGGTTATATAATCAGCCTCACTTTTAACTTCGGGTACGGCATTGTTTACCGCGCAGGCAAGCCCGACATATTTTAAAGCCGGAATATCAATAAGGTCATCACCGATATAGGCAATCTCTTCCGCTTTCAAATTACAACGCGCCATTAAATCTTTTAAAGCGGGGAGTTTGTCTAAGTAATTATAATAAAGAAAATCTAACCCAAGCGTGCTTGCCCTATGCTCGGTTGCAGGAGCATTACCGCCGGTAATTATACCTGTTTTAAAACCGAAATCACGAAGCAAAATAAAACCTATACCGTCATAAGCGCAAAACTTTTTGACTTCCGCAATTTTACCAGCGGGAGTACTGAAGAAGTTCATTGTAGCATCTGTTAATACGCCATCAACATCTGTAATAACTGCTTTGATTTTTTTAATTTTATCTGTTAATGTTAAGTTCATAATTATATTATACCAATTATAAAGGCCCTAAAATTTATATAATATACTTATGAGAAAGTTTTTAATAATTGCCCTGATATTTTGCTTAATATCTTGTGCGCCGAAATCTTATATAAGCAAAACTTATAACTTTAACAATATGAAACGCATAGGCGTTTTGCCGTTTAATTCCCCTACACCAACCTTTTCCGGCGCAGAAAATTTATTTACAAAGTATCTTATAAAATATGGTTATACAGTGGTTGAACGTGCCCAGCTTGAACAAATCTTGGAAGAACATGATTTAACGGAAAATTATCTATCCCCTAACGTAACGCGCCAAATAGGTAAAATTTTAGGGGTTGATGTGTTGTTAATCGGGGAAATAACTTCATACCTACCCGAACAAAAAACTATGCTATACAGGTTTACAAAAAATACCTCTTCCACACCGATTTACAATACACAGGTAACAAAGGGTAAAGACGGAGCTGTAAAGGTAAAACAAACTTACGGCGGGCAAGATTTTAGACAAAACAGGGAAGTCATGCCAACAGAATATACAATTTATGCCCAAGTCGGCGTTGTAGCAAAAATGCTTGACGTAAACACTGCCGAAGTTATCTGGGTAGGTGATGATACCCAGGAAGGTATCAGCGGGCTTGATGCTTTGGACTCAAGCGCAAAAGGTATAATAAAAAGTTTTGATAAACAGGTAAGAAAATCACAGAGGCAATCTTTATGACAAACTACCCCGACATAGAAGTAGAAAGTTCAAGCTCTTTTCTTTGGAGTATAGTGTGTATTTGTGTGATTTTAGCTTTAGTTTTCGTTCTTAAACAAAGGCAAGGGGTGCAGGTTAATACAAAAACTATGCAAAACTTCGTCTTGCAAGAAACGAAACAACAGGCAAACCCTATTAAAAAATATTTCCCGGCACCTTATTCTGTTAAAGATATTGCCGCGGAATAAAGAGGAATTATGATAGATATTAAATTTGTAACAGATAATTTTGAAGCAACAAAAAAGCGTTTAGCCTCAAGAAATACAAAACTTGTGGAAAGTGCACAGAAAGTTTTTGATTTACAAGCCGAATATAAAAGGGCTTTACAGGAACTTGAAGCGGAACGCTCAAAAAGAAATGAGATTTCCAAAAAAATTGGCATGATTCGCGCTAAAGAAGGGCCGGAAGCTGCAGCTGCTGCTATGAAAGAAGCAAATGCTTTAAAAGAAAGCATGCAGGCACTTGAAGAAAAAACTACCGCTTTAAAAGCACAAATTGAAGAAATTATGCTAACTATCCCCAATTTGCCGGATATCAGTGTGCCCGTTGGTGCAGATGATAAGGCAAATGTTGTTGTTAAAGAAAACACTTTGCCTATACCGCAATTTAATTTTAAAGTTAAAGACCATCATGAAATCGGTGAAAATCTGGGTATTTTAGATTTTGAAACTGCTTCAAAACTTTCCGGCAGCCGCTTTGCTTTACTTTGCGGGCAAGGCAGCCGTTTGGAACGCAGTTTAATCAATTTTATGATTGACCTGCATACTAAAAACGGTTACACCGAATTTATGCCACCGGCTATCGTTAATGCCGAGGTCTTGTACGGTACAGGCCAACTGCCGAAATTTAAAGAAGATATGTATCATCTTGAAGGTGAGGAAGACCAATATCTAATTTCCACCGCAGAAATACCTTTAACAAATATGTACCGCGGCCAAGTTTTAAAAGAAACAGATTTACCCAAAGCTTTTTGCGCTTATACCCCGTGTTTTAGAAAAGAGGCAGGCTCTTACGGTAAAGATACGCGCGGATTAATCAGAAATCATCAATTTAATAAAGTAGAACTTGTTTGGCTTTCAAAACCCGAAGAAAGCATGGATATTTTGGAAAAAATGACACAAGAGGCCGAACTCGTTTTACAAACACTCGGTTTACCGTACCGCCGCGTTTTACTCTCAAGCGGTGATATGGGTTTTAGCTCAGCAAAAACTTATGATTTGGAAGTTTGGTTCCCAAGCCAAAATTGTTTTAGGGAAATTTCAAGCTGTTCAAATTGTTTAGACTTTCAGGCCCGCCGCATGAATTTGCGCTATAAAAAAGAAGGCCAAAAAGGTACTGCTTACGTGCATACTTTAAACGGTAGCGGTATTGCTGTGGGGCGGACTTTTGCGGCCATTCTTGAAAATTATCAAAACGAAGACGGCTCTGTAACAATCCCTTCTGCTTTAAGGCCCTATTTCGGGAGCGATAAGATTGAAAAAGTTAAGTAAACTACTCCTGTTTTTAACCCTTTTTCTTTTACCTTTAAACTTACCCGCTTGGAATAAGATTGACCCTTTTATTTTAGAGCGTGCCGATAAAGGTGTAGATGCTATTTATAATCTTGATTTCCAAACTGCGCGCGCAGAACTTTCCGCTTTACTTGAAAAATACCCCAACTATCCGCTTGGTCTTTTTGGGCAAATTATGATTGAGTGGGCCCGTTATGAGTATGAATTTGAAAAAAGTAATAAAGAACAAGCCAAAGTTTTTGAAAACATGATAGATGCTTCAATAAAAGGTATTGAAGATTGGGTAAAACAAAACGGAGAGCAGGCACAAGCATATTTATCCTTAGGTGGAATTTACGGCGTAAAAGCGCGTTTTTTGCTTGCAAATAAAAATTATGTACGCGCTTATTTTACGGGCAAGAAGGGCTTAAAATATATGAATAAGTCCGTTGAACTTGACCCGCAAATGTATGATGGTTATTTAGGCCAAGCGATTTATGAATATTATGCAGGCACTTTGCCTGCGGTAGTAAAAATTTTAGCAAAACTCGTAGTAAGTGGTGATGCCGATAAAGGCATAAGGTACCTTAATTTAATTAAAGATAAGGGCAGATATTCAGCAAACACCGCAAAACTTTTACTTGTTGAAATTGCCATACAAAGCAAGCAATATTATAATCCACCTCTAGCGGAACAGTATATCAATGAAATTATAGAAAAATGCCCGCAAAACCCCTTATTTAAATTTGTTGCGGTAATTGCGGCATACCAAAATAAGAACTATGAAGGGGCTAGGAACGGAGCAAGAGAGTTCTTAGCCAAAATCGGGAAAGAGCCTTTTTATAAGGAAATTTATATTGCGCGTTCTTATACCGCCCTTGCAAGTGCCGATATGCAAGAAGGCAAATATCAAGATGCAATAAAAGTTTTAGAGCAAAGTATTAAGGCCACCAAACATCAGGAAATGAGCCGTTGGCAACTTTGGAATATTTTTAGACTTGCACAATGTTATGATGCTTTAGGCCAACGTGCAAAGGCTTTAGAAATTTACAAAAGTATTAAAAACTATAAAGAAGATTGGGATATTTATGACGAGGCAAAAAAATATCTCAAAACCCCATTTATTGCCGGAACAGATATTGGCCTAATGAGCCCACCATAAGTTAATTCGTGATTTTATAAATTCTACAATCGCCTAAAATATAACAATAATTTTTACCACCCGTAACATATTTCCCTATACTTTGGCATAATTTATTATAACGTGAATTCTCATCTAATCCTTGTGCCGCACAAAAGTGTTTGATTTTAGAATTGGAACTACCGGCATTGTAATGAAGTATATATTGATTTTTTAGTGTAATATTATTTGTACACTGTGCTTCTTGTTGAGCAACTAAACGACAATTTCCCCAATCAAAATATGCAGTTGTTTTATTATTACTAAAACTGTTTGCCGAAATATCAATATCCAATTCTGTGAAATCAGTTGAATATCTGTCATTAGCTAAATAAAATCTTTCATTGGCTTCGGCTATTGCTCTAGTTATATCCATTAAAGCAGCATACCTTGATTTGTCAACCGCAAGTTGATATTGCGGCAAAGCAATAGCGGCAAGTATACCAATAATTAAAACAACTACCAAAAGTTCAAGTAAAGTAAAAGCTTTTTTATTCATATAATAATTCTCCATATTTAAGTTTTACAGCGTTTTTAATTTAGCTATATATTATATTGTAGAAAAAAAAAAAAAAACGTCAAGTGGAATTTTTATCGTCGTAAAAAAGGTATATTAGAAAATTTTACAAAAACAAAACCAAACTGAGTGCTAACATCCGGCAAATATTTTTGAGGAAATTTTAATTTTATAACCCCACCCCCAACCCCTCCGCCTTTGCGAGCAAAGGGGCGGGGAGTATTAAGAAATATTTTAAGCGTTTGGAGTTGTAGCGCACAAAAACGCACACGTGCTGCGCAGTAGATTTAATAAAGCCAAACTGTGCGCGATATCTCGGCAAGTATTTTTGAGGAAATTTTGATTTTTACTTTGATACCACAAGAGTGCAGAGCCGTAGCGCGCGAGTATGTTTTCGCGCTGCGATGCAGATTTAAGATGATTTTTCATTTTTATTTGACGACGTGTACCAAGAAGTAAAACGAACGAAGTGAGTTTGCGGTACTCTAGGAAAATAAAAATCAAAAAGCGTCCGCATAATTCGCAGCATGTACGTCGTGGGTAACCATTAAAATAGTAGTGCCTTCTTCTTTAGCAGTTTGGGCAAAATCTTTAAAGATTTGCTCTTTTCTTTGCGTGTCTAAATTGCCGGTGGGTTCATCTGCCAAAAGCAAAGCAGGTTTATTTATTAAAGCGCGGGCAAGGGCTGCGCGTTGCTTTTCCCCCCCACTCAAAGAAGGCGGAAATTTATTTGCAAGGTGTGCAATACCAAACTTTTCAAGTAGATGTTTAGCATAAGTTTTAGCTTTTTTATTTGCCATTAAAGCAGGCATTAAAATATTTTCAAGAACAGTAAATTCAGGTAGCAAAGCATCAAATTGGAAAACAAAACCCATATCCAAAAGGCGCATTTTGGCGGCACGGCTCTCTTCAAGTTTTGTTATATCTTTACCTTTAAAAATAATTCCGCCCGAAGTAGCTTTATCAAGCAAAGCAATCAAATTAAGCAAAGTTGTTTTACCGGAACCGGAAGGCCCAATAAATACAATAAACTTGCCTTCATCTATGGAAAAGGAAATATCTTTTAAAACACAAATTTCATTTTGCGCTTCTTTATAAACTTTTGTTAAATTTATTATTTCTAAAATATTAGCCATAGCGCACCGCATCCACAGGGTTTATTTTTGAGGCTTTGTAAGCCGGATATAAAGCCGAAATAAAACAAACTAAATAACTACCAAGCACGACTGAAATAATATCAAAAAACTGCAAGCTTACAGGCACTTTTGTTAGATAATAAATATCAGCAGGCAGCTCAACAATATTTGTATTTGCAATTATAAAACAAAGCACAAAAGCCAAAATTAAACCTAAAACTACCCCGGCAGTTGCAATAAATAAACCTTCAAGCAAGAAAATATGCCTTATTTTTGCAGGGCTTGCACCTAAAGTACGAAGGATACCGATATCGCGTAACTTTTCCGTACCGAACAAAATTAAATTTGAAGTTATATTTAAAGCCGCAACAATGATAATTAAAAATAAAATTATAAACATAACAGTTTTTTCAAGTTTTAGGGCGGCATATAAAGTCTGGTTCATTTGGGCATAAGTTTTAACCGTATATTGATAGCCTATTGTGTTTGCAATCTGGGCGGCAATATCATCGGCATTATCAAGGTTTGCAATTTTTATATTTAAGCCTGTAACCGCACCTTTTAGACCAAGGAAATCAGAGGCATTTTGTAAATCAGTATAAACAATAGTATTATCAAATTCATAATAACCTGTTTTTAAAAGACCGGTAACTTTGAAGCGTTTCATTTTAGGCAAACCGCCCGCAAGGCCTTGCGGGGAAACAAGCACGACTTCATCATCAATATCAAGGCCCATATTTTCAGCTAGTTCCGTGCCGAGAACTAATGCAGGAAGATTTGAATTTTTATCAGCCTTAAAACTACCTTCAACTAAAGAAGAAACTAAAGTATTTGTTTTTGCTTCTTGTTCAGGATCAAGCCCCCGTAGCAAAACCCCGTGTGAAGATTGCGCATAACTTAAAATGGCTTGCCCGTAAATTGTAGGTGCTGTTGCCATAACTTGAGGGATTTGTGCAATTTGTTTCTGCACTTTTTGATATCTGCCTTCCGGCATTTTGCCAAGAACCATTATATGCGCTTGCGCGCCGATAACATGTTTTTTAATATCGTTTTGAAAGCCTGTCATAACAGCCAAAGTTGTAATCAGGGCGGCAACACCTACGGCAACACCAAGCACTCCGATAAGGGTTGTTATTAAGGAAAACACCCCCTTACTCTGGCTCATCAAATAACGCTTGGCTACAAAACTCTCAAAACGCATATATTCTATTTAGGTTTGTTCACACCTATTTATTGGCACCGCAGCATTTTTTATATTTTTTACCGCTACCGCAGGGGCAAGGGTCATTACGGCCCGGCTCTTTGCCTTTAACTATCGGTTTAATTGTGCCATATTCCTGTTCGCGAATTTTCTTTTGATTGGCTTTTGCCCATTTACGCATAGCGGAAGGTGAGGACATATCCACCCCATCAGCTTCCATTTGCTTTGCTACTTTGATAAAGCGTTCTTTTAAAGAAGGATCTTTATCAATCATATTTTTTATGGCGGAGGGTAAATTCTTCTTCTCCTCCTCCAAACGTTCTTCAATGGTTAGCGGTTTGGCAGGTTCTGCCGGTTTATCAGCTTTACCGATTTTTGCAGGTTTTCTTCTGCGCCTGAATAAAAAGTCAAACAACATAATTATATCTCCCCATCAATAATTTGTTTTATTGTTTTGCGGACTAAAAGGGCCTTCTCCACAAAATCATCATAGGCCGGTATTATTACCCGACGCGGGTGGCCTTCCCAAATCTTTAAAATTGCACGGTCGACTTCCAAAGCCCGTTCTAAAGTTTCAATGCGGACAGCAGTATTTTGGTAATATTTAGGGTCATTGGGTGGGGACATATGAATAATGGCATAATAACGTTTAAATTCTGTTTGGATATCGGTACCCATAACTTTTAAAAAGTCTTCTTCCCCATAGGGCCAATAGACTGCACCGTCCAAAGAACCGCGGTCACATAAAATTAATTTTGCAGCAGGATTAATTTCGGTAGCTAAATCTTCCAGTTCCCTTGTGCAGGTGTAAATAATTTTTTGGGCATGATAGGTGTAACGTTTGCTGGTATCGTTTCGGGGAAAACCGCCGCTGTAAACTAAGGTTGCAGCTTCTTTTGCGACTTCGATATCAGTGCCGTATTCCTCTTTCAAAATTGAAAGCATGGTTGTTTTCCCTGAAGCAGGGCCGCCTGTTAAAACAATTTTTTTCGTCATAAGCCACCTCTTATTTATTTTCTAAAATCTTATCTAGTATTGCTTTATATTCTTCTTTTATTTTATTAAATTCTTCGCGTTTTTGCTCAGGTATTTCCCGCGCCGCAGAAGAACGTTGCTTGCTGTTTAAAAAATCAAAATATTTATTACCTTGCCTGATGCGGAAATCTAAATGCGGCCCGGTTGATAAACCTGTACTGCCTACATAGCCTATAGTTTGCCCCTGTTTGACTTTAACTCCTACATTTATACCGTTGGCAAAATTTTTTAAATGCCCGTAACAAGTAGTGTAATTATTGGGATGAGCAACTTCCATGTAATTACCGAAACCGCCTTTCCAACCTTTAACTCTAACAACACCGTCTGCAACTGTTTCCACAGGTGTGCCGACAGGGGCAGCATAATCAATCCCCAAATGCGGGCGCCTTATGCGTAAAATAGGGTGAAAACGCGCCTTTGAAAAACGCGAAGTTATACGCGCCCCACGGACACTAATAGGAGATTTTAAAAACATCTTTTTGGTAAATTTTCCGGTCTCATCATAATATTCATCTTCAAAACGGAAGGCATAATTTTTGCCGGTTGTTTCGCCTCCGTAATAAGCGGCTATAATATTTTCATTTAAAGTTTGGCCTGATTTTGTGTAATCCTCATCCCAAATAACGGCAAATTTATCACCTATACGGGTTTCGGTATTAAAGTCAATTGCCCAGGAAAAGACATCGGTAAAATCTAAAATAAAACTCGGCTTTAAACCTTGTGCTTGCATTGAAGTAAATAAAAAATCTTTAACTTCACCCACTGTTTGACGGTGCCTATTTTCAACGGTAATATCTAAAATACCGGCTACAAGTTCTCCATCAACAGAAGTTACAAAATATCTGGAAAAATCTTTTGTTACCACAAGCATTTTGAAATTATCGTTTTCATCTAAAGTAAGCAAATATTTGTCGTATTTTGAAACGCGACGCATATTTAAAACTGTGTCAAGTTTATTTACGATTTTGTGGGCATTTTCTTTACTTAAGCCGTCTTCTTGCAAAGATTTTTGCAAAGGTTTGCCCAAGTTTCCTTGTGCTTTTTTAAAATAAATCTCTTCCGGAACATTGGCAAGTTCAAGTTGCTCGCGGTGATTTGTAACAAAAAATATTACAAAGATTCCTATAGCGAGGCAAGGTAAACCCCACTTTAAAAATACCTTAAAAAAATCTTTACAATATTCTTTTAACATATACGAAAAAGGGGCAACGGTTAAGTTGCCCCTAAAGCCTTATTTAAAATTTTTCAAATAGCAGCAAAGTGCTATTGAGTTCATCTTAAGCTGAGGGCTGTCGGCACGGGACGGTAAAATTACAGGGATTTTCGGCCCGGCTAAAACTGCCGCTGCTTGGGCGCCGTCACCGAAGAAAGCCAAAGCTTTATAAAATGGGTTAGCGGCATCCAAATCAGGCAAGACCAAAAGGTCTGCATCGCCGGCGACTTTTGCGCCTTTGATACCCTTTTCTTCCGCGCGTTCTTTAGAAACGGAAATGTATAAATCATAAGGCCCTTCAACTACACAACCGTTAATTTTGCCTTCTTTATTCATTTGAACTAAAGCGGCGGCATCAACGGTGGAAGGGATTTTTTCATTAACCTTTTCCACGGGGCAAACAACGGCAACTTTCGGTTCTTCAACGCCGCATTTATGGAAAATATTTACAGCATTATTAATAATTTGTGCTTTTTGTTCTAATGTCGGTGCGATTACCACGGCTGAATCTGTTACCGCAAACATTTTGGGATATTTGTTGGTTTTAAATAAAACGAAATGTGTTAAAAGCGTACCTTGCGGAACAAAGCCGAATTCTTTATTTAAAATGGCTTTCATGTAATATTTTGTATCAACCAAACCTTTAACCAAAAAATCGCCTTTACCTTCGTAGACGAGGCGGGCAGCGGTGTTGCACATTTCGGGAACATCGGTGCATTGGATAAATTCAAACTTTTCTTCCGGTAAGCCGACTTCGCGGACCATCTTTTTAACAATTTCCGTATCACCAATCAAAATACCGTGTGAAATGAGGCCTTTATCATCTGCCATTTTGATGGCAGTTAAAGCTTCTTTATTATTTGCGCCGGGGACTACGACGCGGTTTTCCTGACCTTTAACAAGATCAATGAGTTCTTCAAAACTGTTGAATTTCATAAGTTCTCCTTAAATGTTGTATATTTATATTTTAGCAAATTATATAAAGGAAATTTTACTTTATACAACAAACCCCTGCTTTAAAAACAGGGGTTTTGGTAAAACTTACTTTTTTGCTTATTTACTAGGCATGATATAAAGGATGAGTAAAGCAAGCCAGCCAATAATAGGAATAAGAATTAGCAAAAGAAGCCAGGGGCTAAAACCGCCGTCTCTAAGTCTTCTGGCAGCAATAGCCAAGCCAGGTAATAACAAGAGAAGACTATAAATAGTCGTTATTATATTTGCAGTTTGTTCCTTCAAGAACATGCCGCAAACAAACCCTAAAACAAAGCTTACGATAAAATTAATCAACACAAACATCCAGAACTGTGTGCGGGTTGCTTTATTGCTAAAATCAGCATAATGATGCATTAAGACATCAATAAAATACTTATTCATACACATCCTCCTTAAAATTAACTTCAAAAATATTATACATTTTTTGTACTATTTTTAGCTATAAAAATATCTTGATGTGGAAAGGTTTTGTTTATAATTAAACATAAAATTTCCTTTTATATCTTTAATTTTACGACGATGGGCCCAATTACCTCTTGATTCTACAATATAGTATATAGCTAATTTAAAAATGCTATGAAACGAAAATATGGAGAAATAAATATATGAATAAAAAAGGTTTTACTTTACTTGAACTTTTAGTTGTTGTTTTAATTATCGGAATACTTGCTGCAATTGCTCTACCGCAATATAAAATGGCAACTTTAAAAGCAAAATATGCACGCGCTAAACAAACTGCAAGCGATATCAAAAAAGCTTATGAACTTTATTATACCATTCACAATGAATTCCCTACAACATTTAGTCAACTTGATTTTGCACATAATTTTGATGATTCAACTCGCATGACCACACAAAACGGCTATCATTGTAAAATTAATCCGACATACAACCAATTCTATTGTGCTATTAATGAATATGATGAAAATCAATTATTAAGATATTTTGTTTCATACAATAGTGCAGGTTTCTATGCTTCCTGCAGGACGACTACTGACACCTCTGACATTTATAATAAAATCTGCCAACAAGAAACAGGTAAAACTGCTGAAGAAGCTGTTTGCAGGGAAAGTGGATATTGCCAATATAATTATTAGTTTTTACTTTATCTTTACCCCGTTTTTGGGGCAGATTTTGGCAAGCGTGCAGGCGGCACAGTTTGGTTTGCGCGCATCGCAAACGCGGCGGCCGTGGTAAATTAAAGCATTACTCAAATAATACCAATATTTTTGGGGAAATTTTTGCATTAAGTCGCGTTCAATTTTTTGCGGGTCCGTATTTTTTGTTAAACCTAAACGGAAGGAAAGGCGCTTTACATGCGTATCGACAACAACGCCTTCCACAATATCAAAACAATCACCTAAAACGACATTTGCCGTCTTGCGTGCAACACCTTGTAAGGTTAAAAGTTCTTCCATTGTTTGCGGAACTTTGCCGTCAAAATCAGCAACAATTTTTTTTGCGCTTTCGTGTAAACTTTTTGCTTTTGCGTGGTAAAAACCGGTAGATTTTATAATAGTTTCAATATCTTCCCTTTTGGCTTTTGCCATTTTCTGCGGTGTACCGAAACGCTTAAATAATTCCGGCGTAACTAAATTAACACGTGCGTCTGTACACTGTGCGGAAAGTATTACCGCACAAAGCATTTCAAAAGGGCCGTTATGTTTTAGGGCAGGCTCTGTTTTAGGGTATAATTTTTTAAGTTCTTTAATTAGTTTTTCTGGACTTACCATATTTAATTAAACCGCAAATGCATAAAATTATTAAATTTAAAATTATTATTAAAGCACTTGGCGGTAAATTGAAAATAAAGGAAAGATACACCCCGCCAACCGTCGCAAAAACGGAAAACGCGCAAGCATAAAACAAAACACTTCTGAATTTTTTTGCAATTTGCAAAGCACTTGTAGGCGGAATAATAATTAAAGCTGACACAAGCATTATGCCAACCGTTTTAACAGCAAGCACCACAACAACCGCGCTTAAAAGCACTAAAAGCGTATTAATTTTATCCACTTTAACACCGGCGGTTTTGGCAAAATTTTCGTCAAACACCGTCGCGATCAAAGCATTATAAAAAAAGTATAAACAAGCAATAACAATTAGGAAAATTACAATACTTAAAATAGTTTCGGAAGTACTGACTGTTAAAATATTACCAAACAAAAAACCCATTAAATCAGTATTAAAACCGCCTGCAAGCGCTGCAATAATCAACCCCAAAGCAATACCGGCAGAGGATACAATACCCAAAGCACTATCGGCATAAATTTTATTATTTTTGCTGAGTTTAAAAATACCTAAAGAACTGAGCATAACAATAGGCAAAGCACAAAAAATCGGCGTAATATTTAAAATTAAACCGACCGCTACACCGCTGAGTGCGATATGGCTTAAACTGTCGCCAATTAAAGATAAACGTTTTAAAACTAAAAATACACCGAGCAAAGCCGTAATCAAAGCTACTAAAATGCCGGAAATTAAGGCGCGCTGCACAAAACCGTAAGAGATAAATTCAGTAAAACTCATAACATTTCCCCCGAATGGCAATGTTCGTGATTATGGGGCAAGGGGCAAGTGCCTGCAGTATGTAAATGGTCAATTAAATGTTGGGTGTATGGACCGAAATAGTCAGTAACTTCTGTGGAATTACAAAAATCTTCTTTTGAACCGTAAAAAATAATTTGTTTATCAAGTACCAAAAATTTATTTACGTATTTGCCGACTTGCGAAATATCATGCGTAACAAGCAAAATAGTTGTTTTGTTTTCTTTGTTTAAGGCGGAAATAATTTCAAAAAACTCTTCCCTTGAAGAACTGTCTAAAGCGGTGGAAGGTTCATCCAAAATTAAAAATTTGGGTTCATTTATCAAAGTTCTTGCAAGCAAAACACGCTGCTGCTGCCCGCCGGAAAGTTCCGCAAAAAGTTTATCTTTATAACTAAAGCAATGCAACTTTTTCATAATTGCATCGGTTTTTTTATTGTCTTCTTTATTAAAAAGTTTGAGCCCCTTTTTAGTGCTTATCAAACCAAGGCGCACAACGCCAAAAGCCGTTAAAGGCATATTGCGAGGGGTGCTGGTTTTTTGCTCAAGATAGCCGATATTTTGCCAAACACTGAAATTTTGAAGGGATTTATCAAATAAATTTATTTTGCCTTTTTGTGACGGTAATAAACCAAGTAAAATCTTAATTAAAGTAGTTTTGCCGCTACCGTTTGGCCCAAGCAGTGCGACAAAATCCCCTACACAGATTTTAAAATTTATGCCTTTTAAAACTTGCTGCCCTGAGTAAGAAAAAGATAAATTTTTGACTTCCGCAATGTTCATTTTACTGCCTTTTACACTCCAAACCTACTGCCAAATTTTTTAAGTTTTCAAGCATAAGGGTTTGATAGGTTTTACCTTCCATAAAATCTTCTTTACTGATCCCTTCAATAGTATTTAACATTAAAATTTGCGCGCCTGTTTCTTGACTGATAGTTAAGGCTAAAGCAGGGTTTAATTGTTCTTCGGAAAAGATATATTTTACTTTATTATCTTTAATTGCTTTGACTAATTCCGCAATTTCTTTGGCACTTGGTTCTTGGTCCATATCGGCGGAAAATAAGGCTTTAAATTCCAGATTATAATCACGTGCAATATAACCAAAAGCCAAATGCCCGATATGGTAAATTGTGCGGTTTTTACAAGTGGGCAAAATATCGGAATATAAAAATTTCAAACTATTTATTTCACTGAAAAAAGCAATCATATTCTGTTTAATTCGTGTTTCAAAATTAGGGCGGATTTTGATAATATAATTTGCTAAATTTTGTGCCATAGTTTCGGCATTATCAAAACTCATCCAAACATGGGGATCAGTCGGTAAAACTTGTGGCAAATTCTTAGCAAGCATCACTGCTTTTCGGTCAAGTTTCAAAGCCCAAGGTTCCAAAAAATTTGAAGTGTAAAAGAAAACTTGTGCCTGTTTTAAGTCCTTAATCGTTTTTGGGGTTGGCTCAAAGGCATGGGCTTCAGTACCGGGCGAAATAAGCAAAGTTAAATTTGCTAAATTACCCAAAACAGATTTTGCAAAAGTGTACGGAACATAACTTGAAACAGCTATGTTTAAATGGTTTTTATCCTCTTGTTTTTTACCGCAAGAAATTAAAAAAACTGCCACGCAAAAAAGCAGCACAGCAGTTTCTTTAAAGTAACATTTCATACTAAATTAAACCAAGTTCCTTGCCACATTTTTTAAAGGCGGCAACAGCCTTTTCAAGATCCTTTAAT
>CADAFA010000032.1 GCA_902787065.1 uncultured Elusimicrobium sp. | reverse complement strand
GGGACAGTAGCCTCACCGTAAGCATATAAAAGTTTCGCGCCGTGCCTGATGATACCGCCATGTTCCTGTTCAACGCCCGGCAAATAACCGCCTATGTCAACCAAAGTTAAAATTGGTATATTAAAGTTGTTTAAAAACCTGACAAAGCGGGCAGCTTTATCACTTGCATTTAAGTCCAAAGCACCGCCCAGATAATCGGAGTTATTTGCAACAATTCCAACCACTTCACCGCCGAGTTTTACAAAACCCGTAATTATATTTTTTGCATAATCACGGTGTATTTCAAAAAATTTATTTTCGTCGGCGAGTTCCCAAATAATGTGATTTATGCGGAAGGGTTTACCTGGGTCCATACAAGATAATTTTTCAAGCATAGGGGTTTGCCTGTCTGCAACGTCTAAAGTGGAACTGCAAATGGGTTTCTCTTTACAATTTTGAGGCAGGAAGGTTAAAAGTTCGCGCACTTGCCTGAAGCAGTCTTGCTCGCTGTTTGCAATTACATGGCAAACACCGCTTTTTTGTGCATGAGCTTTACTGCCACCTAAGGTATTGAGGTCAACTTCCTCCCCTGTTGCTGCTTTAACAACGTTTGGTCCTGTTACAAACATGTGGCTAATACCGTCCACCATAAAGATAAAATCAGTCAATGCAGGGGAATATACCGCACCGCCTGCGCAAGGTCCTAAAATTACGGAAATTTGTGGAATAATGCCGGAACATTGTACATTTCTTTTAAAAATTTCACCGTAACCGTCAAGGCTGTCTACCCCTTCCTGTATACGCGCACCACCGGAATCTAAAAGCCCGATTATTGGAATTTTTGCCTCTAAAGCGCGGTCCATAATATAGGCAATTTTCTTGGCATGAGCAAGCCCAAGAGAACCGCCAAGCTGCGTAAAATCCTGTGCAAAAATTGCAACTTCCCTTCCGTTAATGCGGCCAAAACCGGTAATAACACCGTCGCCTTTAAGATGTTTTTCTTTTAAGCCGAAATCTTGGCAGCGTGTTTCCACGAGTGAATGGATTTCAAAAAAGCTGTTTTCGTCAAGCAAATACTGTAATCTTTCCCTAGCAGTAAATTTACCTTTTTCATTTTGGAGTTTTGCTTTTTCCTTATCTTGTTTTTTAGTATTTTCAATAAGTTCACGGAACTTTTTTATCTTTTCCGGTGTTTCTTTTAATTCCTTATCGTTAAGATCAAATTTTTCTGTATCTTTCATAACTCTCCTAAATAACTGTCGGATAGGCTAAAACAAATTTGTAAGCATTATCCAAAGTTTTCATCTCAAAAGAAATTTTAGGGCTACCTTTAAAAGCCCAAACATCTAAAGCCTTACCAAAAAAATGTACTTCATTATTTAAAATTTTTATTTGTGTAGTCGGAACAGTTAAGCCTAAACCTAAAAGTTTTAAAACAGCCTCCTTCTTTGCCCAGAGTTCAGTTAAATAGGCCTCATCATAGGCAATTAATTCTTCTTTTACAAAATATTGATCTGTCCAACCTTGCGGTCTGGGTTCAATTTTTTCCACATCTACTCCGATTAAATCCCCCGTAAGGGAAATAGCCGCTACCGCATAATTACCGCGGTGTGAAATAGAAATTGTAAGGTGATTTCCCCCCTCTGCCTGCAAAACAGGCGCGCCGTTTTTTGTATTTTTAATTTGCATCTTTTTTAGAGGCAAATTAAAAAATTCGGAGGCAAGTTTTTTTGCGGCATAACGGCCGGCAAGCCACTCGTTTGCTCTTTTTTTAACAGCAAAATGATTGTATTGCTTAAATTCAAGCCCAGTTAAAAATTCTTTTGCATCAGGGACTTCACTGGTTTTTATAATTAGGTAACGGTAATTCATAAATTCTCCTAACGGCCAACACCGCCGATAGTTTGAAGGTCTTTAACCTCTGCCCACAAGTCCATATTTTTATCAAAGATATAAGCATCAAAGGAACTTTTACCTTCTATTGTTTGATCAATATATTTTGCATACACATAAAGTTCTTTAGGCGGTTTTTGCCCTTGATGATAAAAGCGTATTTTTGAAATATATTCAGGCAAAGTGGCATAGCCTTCCACGGCATAATCTCTGTAAGCACAAGCCTGAAACATAGCTTCCGTTAAAAGCGGGGCGCTAAGCAAAGAGGAGATTTCACCGTCAAACAAAGGTGTTTCAGGTTCTTTATAAAGAGCCAAAACAGTATTATTTTCAATTTGCAAAATACCTTCCAAAACTTGCATACTAGGCCCTTGGAAATAGCCTTTATAAGTATCTTCTTTTGCTATTGCTAAAGTATCCGGAATTGCAATACTGTTTTTAACGGAATCCCAAGAACTTTCAAAATCTTTTAAATTTTCCGCCGTAATATGGCAACGGGTATTACCCATTTTTATACCTTTACTGTTAATAAAATCAGATTCAATTTCAAAGTTGGTTTTATTGTCCTCTTTATCTGCTTTAATACGGACAGTTATAGGATTTTGGCGAAGCAGTTTTATGGGTAAATAAAAATGAACTTTCTGAAAACCTTCAGCCGTCTTACCGGTAAAGTTTTTGCTTAATTCACTTAAACTTTCAAGCCCAAAAGTAGCTGCTAAAAACGGTACTTTATCAATGCTGTAATCTTGTAAAAAAGGAACACCTGCCGTAAAAGTTTTTTCCATTAAAATACTATTGTCTGTCTTTTCTTTAAGTGCTCCGGCAAAAGGGTAGCCTTCGCTTGTACTTTCTGTTGTTTCTTCCATTACTGCTTCCGCTTTATCTTGCGGTTTTTCTTCTTTCTTTTCTTCCGCTTTAATTTCTGTTTCTGGTTTAATTTCAATAGGTTTTTCGCTGGAAGGGTTTTCTTCAAACAAATTTTCTTGCTCTAACGGCGGTGTAGCAGTTTGCTGCTCTTGTAGCTCTTCTTGTTTTTCTTCCGAAGGTTGTGCAATTTCTTCTTTAACTTCCCCTTGTTCAACTTTTGTTTCTTCTTTAGGGGATTCCTGTTGTTCCTTAGGTTTTATTTCTTCTTTCCTTTCTTCTTGAATAATTTCCGTTTGTTCCTCATAATCAAAACGGAGTTGTTTATCACAATCTAAAGTACCCAAAGTATCAGTCAATAAAATTTCAGATGTTTTACCATGCAAAACTTCTTCTAAAATTAAATCAAGGCAAAGTTCTTTAGACAAAAGTTTAGCACCTTCTTTTTTAAGTAAATTTTCTTCAAAAATATTCGTGGCTACAGTCAAAGCTCTAAAGCCCAAAGTACTAAGTGTATAAGCAAGCTGGGTTAAATAAAAATCTGTGCAAGCCTTTGTGCTTTGGTTTGCAAGCCCGAATTTGCTTGAAATATTTGTGTTAAACAGGTAAATCCCGCCTTCTTTAACAAAATTAAAAGTTAAGAAATTTGAGATGACATTGGTATTACAGTCAAAATCTTTTTTACTTAAATCTGCCAAGTGGAATAAACCGTCAACCCTGCCAAAGCGGTTTCTGATTTTTGAAATTGTTTCTTTTAATTTCAAAGTATTTGAGAAATCTGTATTAAAATATTCCGCTTCACAACCCTGGGCCTCAAGTTTTTGTAAGTTCTTAAAAATAGTTATGGAATTATCTATTTTTGTTAAACTTTCAGCTAAAACTTCTTCGGTGATATCGGCCTTTTCTTCTTTTAATTGTTTTGCTAACTTTTCTTTTTCTTCCTTAAGTTCTGCCGGAGTTAAAGTAGCATAATAAGAAGTTTTATCAAGCAATTCTTCTTCACCGATTAAAACAAAACGGGCTTTAAATTTGCCTGCCGTTTTCAAAGCCAAGTTAAAACCTGTGTCCCCAGTAAAAGCAAGGGTTTTACCTTCTAAAACTAGAGCTTCCCCTTCCGCGAATTTATAGGGCAAATAAAATATTGTATGCCTACTGCCCTGATTATAACTAATGAGGCAACGCCCGTCCCCTTTCAATATTTCATATACAGTTTTCTGGGCCATTTCTTCGGCGGAGGTTTCTCTGTTAAAAGATATAATTTTATTCAAGATACCAAAGTTGTCATATATCTCTTTTCTTAAACAAAGTGCCTCACCTAAAACCGTTCCGTTTGTCGGGTTTTCTTCGCTTACAAAAGGAATATCCCCCTCATTTTCAAATATGGTAGCAAGGAAAGTATCAGCATTATTTTTATCTTTTAAATCTTTTTCAAATATTTTTACGGCTAGTTTTAAGGGCCTTAAATATTCTTCTGCTTCTGTAGCAGGATTTTGTTTCTTGTCGTATTTTTTTAGTGAGCAAGGCAATAAATAGACTATGCCTTGTACAGGATACTCGTTTTCCTTAACAAAAGTTTCCAAGGCAGTCTGGGTTTCCTGCAGGGAATCCCAAGAAGTCATACTCACATTTTTACCCCTGGTTTTTAACTTCGTAAAAATATGTGTTTTAAGGCCTTCCATTTTAAAAGCATCATTATATGCTTTTGTCAAACTTGCATTGTCTGAAAATATTAAAACTGTTCTTTTGGGGGACAAATTACGATTAGCCTCCTCAAAAAGAGGGGCATCAGCTAAAGCAGGTAAAAAGCGATGTTTGGTATTTTCCTGTTCTTTTTCTTTTACGGGTTCTGTTATTTCTTGGGCCTGTTGCTGAGGTTTGGTTTGTTCTTCTTCAACAGTTTTTTGTTCCTCTTGGACAGGTTCTTCTACCTGTTTAATTTCTTGTTCTAATTCCGCCTGTTTGGTTTTTGGCTCCTCACGTTTGGGGAAAGGGTCTTCTGCTTTTGCAGAAGGGGTTTCTTTCTCTTGTTTAGGGGCATTATTTTCTTTACTTGTGTTTGACATAATGTAATTAATACAATGCCTAATTGTGGGGTAATCTTTTAACACCAAAGCGGTATTTGATGCAATACCGTATTTTTCCTGAAGTAAAATAAGCATTTCCGCTTGCTTAACTGTATCAATACCTAGTTCAGCTTCCATATCAACATCAAGTTCAAGCATATCTTCAGGGTAGCCTGTTTTTTGGGAAATCAATGCAACAACTTCTTTGGTCACAGTTGCCTCATTTAAAGGTTTTATTTCTTTTTTAGGTTCCGGTTTTGGTTCGGGTTTTTGTTCTGTTTTTACTTCGGTAACAGTTTCTTTTTTAGTTTCTTGCTGTTTCGGTGTTTCTCGCTTAGCTGAAGAAACTACACCCAATTTTTCCTGTAAAGTTTTAAGTAAAGCTTCGGCTTGTTCTTGGGTTAAATTTAAAGAACAATTAATATTTTCTAAAACAATATTACCGGCATTTACATTTGTTTTTACGGGAACTGTAACAGTTTCGGCCTTCTTTGGCATAACTGCCTCAATAAAGGCTGGGTTATATAAAGTATCTGATTTTTCCAAATCGGTTTTACTCCAATCTACTTCAATACCGGCAGCAGCTAAATTCGCCATTAAGTCATTAAATTCCGTTATACCGCCGCGTTTTGGGTGGTTTGAAGCAAGCACACGTATATCTTTTTTGCCTTCCAAAGTATTTGTAACAAAGGCACTTAAAATACGTTTTGGACCGACTTCAATAAATAAGCGTACACCGCGCTGATACGCAAGTTCCACTTGTTTTATCCACTCAACGGAACTCATGATTTGTTCCACCATAGTATCTTTAATTGCCTGAATATCGTTAGGGTAAAAATCTGCTGAAACATTGGAAGTTATAGGTAAAACAGGGGCATTAAAATGCAAAGTATCTAAAAACTTTCTGTAACCTTCGGCCGCCGGGCGAACAATGGCGGAGTGGAAGGCATGGGACACAGGTATAACAACTGCCTGCATCCCCATATTGTTAAACATATTGACGGCATCATCTACTGATTTTGATTCCCCGGCAATGACGGTTTGCGTGGGGCAGTTTTTATTTGCAACAGCAACATAACCGCTAATTTTTTTAAGTTCGGGTTCAACTTTATCGGCACTTGCGGCAACTGCGGCCATCTTACCGTTATCTTTGGTGTTTAAACCTGCCATGGCACTACCGCGCATGGTAACTGCTTTTAAAGCATCTTCAAAAGATAAAATTCCGGCGGCAACCGCGGCGCCGTATTCACCTAAACTATGGCCCATGGTTACATCAGGTTTAATACCGAATTGATACAAAAGGCGCATCATGGCGACATTTGCGGTTAAAATTGCAGGTTGGGTGATTTCGGTTCTTTTGATACCTTCTTCACGCTCTTTAAGTTTTTCTTTATCTTCGCCTGGCTTAGACCAAATAACTTCGGTTAAAGAAACACCGGCAAGTTTCATGGAAATCTTATCTGCTTCTTCAAAAGTATCCCGTACGATTTTGTATTTGCTTGCCAAATCTTTCATCATATCTACATACTGCGCACCTTGGCCCGGAAACATAAAACAAACTTTCGGCTTTTGTGTTGTAGGGTGGAAAGGATAAATACCTTTCATTTTGAGGTACAAAGATTGTTCTTCCCAAACATTTGAGCCGGCAGCAATTTTAAGGAAATATGCAATTTTTGTTTTAAGTTTTTGTGTATCTTCCGCATTTATTGAAACGGCAAATTGCGCCCGCGGGGCTATGTGGTTTTTGTAAGCTTGTTTAACTAAATAAAATTTATCATCAGTTATTTCCCTCGAAATTTTATTGAGTAAGTCAAAAAGTTCTTCTCTTGTAGGGGCGGAAAATATAAGCATATCGCCAAGTAATTTTTCCTGTTCCACTAATAATTGATAATTCATTTTATCCTCCGATTTAGTTTGGGGTAAAGTTTGTGTTTTTATTTCTTGTTTTGTTTCTTGTATTAAAATTTCATTACCGTAAGTATGATTTACGTCGTATTCTTCTAAAGTTGCGTGGGCATTGGTACCTCCAAAACCAAAGGCGGAAATATTGGCCCTTCTCAAATTTTCACTTTCCCAAGGGCGTGCCTGTGTATTAACTTTAAAAGGTGAATTTTGCCAATCAATATTTTTGCTGGGCTCGGTAAAATTAATTGACGGCGGCAAAATTTTATTATGTAAAGCTAAAGCAGTTTTGATTAAAGAGGCCATACCCGCATTTGCCTTTGTATGCCCGATTTGTGATTTAACTGAGCCAAGGGCAATTTCGGTTTTAACGTCTTTAAAGATTTCGTTTAAGGCGGCCATTTCGGCTGCATCACCTACTTTGGTAGCAGTTCCGTGTGCTTCCATTAAGCCGATATCTGCAGGGCCGTATTCAAGGCCTGCGAAAGCATTTTTTATAGCAATCTTTTGACCTTCCGGATTTGGGGCAGTAATGCCTTTGCCTTTACCGTCGCTTGAAAGGCCAACGGAGCGGACAATGGCATAAATTTTATCCCCGTCTTTTTTGGCTTTGCTTAAAGGTTTTAAGAGTACTGCCCCCGCGCCTTCACCCATAACAAAACCGTTGGCTTTTTCATCAAAAGGCCTGCTTCCGTCAGCGGACAAAGCACCTATTTTTGAAAATTTAACATAATTGCTTGGGGCCATCATAGGGTCACTTGCAACACAGAGCATCATATCGCATTTATCAAGCCATAAGGCGTCCAAAGAACAAGCCAAGGCAAGCAATGAACTAGCACAGGCGGCATCAACAGAAAAACTAGGCCCACGCAAATTAAAAACATTTGCAATACGCCCCGAAATTACGTTCGGAAGTTGGCCTGCCATAGTATCTTCGGTAGTTAAAGGCAAAAATTTATTTAAACCTTCGCGCGTGGTATTTATAATTTCTTCGCTTTGCGCGGCATTTAAGGTTTTATAAGCTTCGGAATTTTTCAAAGATTCCCAAATAAGCGGCTCATAAATGCGCATATCTGAATATTCATTGCTCGGCCCACCGGCGGAGTTTGCCGCAATTACCCCAACACGGGTGCGGTCAAATTCTTTTTTATTATAACCGCTGTCCTCAAGGGCTTGGGCGGAGACATCTAAGGCATATTGTTGTGCCGGGTCAAGTTGCTTACCTACGGCAGGCGGTATTCTATATTTAATTGAATTAAATTTATAGTCCTTTAAAAATGCACCGATTTTTGAATAGGTTTTGCCTTCTTCGGAGTGATCTGCGGAATAATATAGTTTAGGATCCCACACACTTGGGGGGACTTCCGTTATTGAGTTTTTACCTGTAATGATATTTTGCCAAAATTCTTCTTTATTGTTGGCATCGGGGAGTAAAGCACCGATACCGATTATGGCTATGGGTTCATTTGACATAGGGACTCCTTAATATATACATATATATATGATATCATACTAATAGCCCATTTGGCAAATCAAGGAAACCTAGTTTTACGTGTTTTCGTTCCGCGTTACATACACAAACGCGCAAAACGTGCTTGCATATTTAAGCCCTTTTTTATTTTTCTTTTCCTAAAGTATCGCAAGTTCGCTCCGCTCACTTTACTTCTTGATACTAGTCGTCAAAGAAAAATAAAAAATCATCTTAAATCTGCTGCGCAGCGCGAAAACACTCACTTACGCTACAGATCTAAAATATAAAATTTTATGAACTTTTCTCAAAAATAATGGCCGAGTTTAAATACTTGGTTTGGCTTTGTTTTATTTTGTCGCAGAGAAAACTAAAATTTTCTCAGAAATACTTGCTAGGTTTACGCACACGGTTTGGCTTTATTAAACCTATTACTCCCCGCCCCTTTGCTTGCAAAGGCGGAGGGGTTAGGGGTGGGGTTGTAAAATCAAAATTTCCTAAAAAATAATTGTCAGGTTTTGGCACTTGATTTGGCTTTATATCAAAGAAAAATCAAAATATATGTTTATTAACTTCGCAGATATAACAAGGTTTTACCCCTAATTGGTTGCAGGTAGAAGTTGTATTGCTACTATGACAACTCCCTTGTGTTAATTCTTTACAGGCATTTACAAACGGTGAATTTGCATCATTACTTTTTGCCGCGCATTCCGTAAATTTTATGGTCATATAACTCCATAAACCAAATTTATCACTATAACATGAAATATGACCTCCATCCCCTATCCCGGCATAACATCTAACATTCGGATTATCAATAGAGATATCCAAATGATTTATACTTGCGGCGTATTGATTATTTGTTAAAAAATATCTTTCTTGTGCTTGTTTTACACTTTTTATTGCATTGATAATTTGTGCAAGTTCCGCTTTTGCGACCGCTTTGCGATATTGCGGCAAAGCAATAGCGGCTAAAATACCGATAATCACTACAACCACCAGCAGTTCAAGCAAAGTAAAACCTTGCTTGAGATTTAGATTCTTTATTTTCATTTTGTACATCCTCCTATTTTTTGAGTAACATCAAATTTCGTTCAACAAATT
>CADAFA010000031.1:9635-24639 GCA_902787065.1 uncultured Elusimicrobium sp. | reverse complement strand
AATCGGCAATTGCAGCGCAGAATAATTTGATTGAGCGTGCTGCGTCGTCATTACCCGGTATTGGTACATCAATATTATCCGGATCACAGTTTGTATCACAAACACCGACGACGGTAATACCTAAAGTTTTTGCTTCGCGAACTGCGCCTTGTGTATCCATCGGGTCAATTACGAAAAGGATATTCGGTAAAGTGCGCATATCGCGGATACCGCCCAAGAGTTTTTTGAGACGGTTCATTTCTTTGGTTAAGCGGGAAGATTCTTTTTTGGAAATTGCTTTCAAAACACCTTCTGCTTCCCATTTTTCAAGTTCGGCTAATCTTTCAACAGATTTGCGGACTGTTTGGAAATTGGTTAAAGTTCCGCCGAGCCACTTTTCACTGATGCAAGGGCAATTTGCTCTTTCGGCTTCAACTTTGATAACATCTTGTGCTTGTTTTTTTGTTCCTACGAATAAAAACTTAGCACCTTTTTTTGCTTCTTCTTTGACAAAAGCGCAAGCCTTTTTAAGTTCGCGTGCGGTTTTTTGCAAGTCAAGAATATGGACGCCGTTCCTTTCACCGAAGATATAGCGCCCCATTTTTGGATTCCAGCGTGAAGTTTGATGGCCGAAGTGGACACCCGCTTCAAGCATGGCTTTCATTGATACATTACTCATTTTTTCTCCTTGTAAGTAACAACCTAAATTTGGGTAGAGGATACCCATGGCGGTTGTTTACTTTGGCGGTTTATCGGGGCATTTGATTTACTGATTTTTTTCGCCCGTCAAAATCCGCGTACTTATATTATAGCAAATTAGTATTCAGTTGTCAGTATTTTGTTAGAAGTGTTTACACCAAAAATATGCCGCTTTCGTAAATGGTAACATGCTTGCCGTTCTTTAAAGTTGCGGTAACAAGTTTGTCCTCGGTGTTAACCATGTCCCAATGCAGGGCGGAATCGTTAAAGCCGAGTTTTTGCTTTAAAGCCTTGTTAAGTTTTGCTTGATTGCCGGTAAAAGTATCGGCAAAACTTGCGCCGAGTGCTATATGGCTGTTGCCGAATTTACCGCCGAAATTTTCGTCAAACAAAGTGTCTGCCATAAATTTATTTATGCGGGAAAAGCGCCTGTCCGTCAAAGAAAATTCGCCGATTTGGCTTGCGCCTTTGTCAAGAGAAATCATTTTTTTAAGGAAGTCTCCCCCAATTTCTGCGGCGGCTTTTACAACGCGCCCGTTTTTAAATTCAAGGTTAATTCCTTTGACGTATGTGCCGTTCCTAAAACTCATTAAATCGCTAAAATAGACACCGCGCGTGCCGCGCCAATCGGGTGAAGTAAAAATTTCAAAAGACGGAACATTACAACCGCGCGCCGCAATAAATTTGCGTTGCTCACCTAAAGAAATTTCAAGGTCGGCATGTTTTGACTGCAAGCGCAAAGTTTTGATTGGCAGTGCGCTTAAACGCTTTGCAATTTCGGCAATTTGGGAAGACACTTCCATAAACTTTTTTGCCGGGTTTTTTGCGTCTAAAAAGCAGGCTTTTATTACTTGATTTTCATATTCTTTAATTGTTAAATTTGCTTGGCGCGCCATGCCTTGTGTCGGCACATTTGCAAGAGTCCAGCCAAACAAACCTTTTTGTTCGCGAACGTCTAAAATTTCGCGGATTGGCTTTCTTGCAACTGAGGCAAGTGCAATATTTTTAGGGTCAACATCTTTTAAATTTTCCAAATTTTCCGGCGCACGCAAAGCAATTAAACCGTGCAGATTTTCATTTAAACATTTTTCCCAAGGTGCTTGAAAAGTTAGTTGCGCTTTGCTTGCGGTGGTAAAAAAGGTGCGCGCCATATTCTCGCTCTGATAAGGGCGGACTACGACGTTAAACCCCTCTTTTAAAAGTTTTGTGTAAATGGTTTCGGCAAGCGCTAAAGCCGGTGCATCGTAGGAAACTAAAATATTATCGCCTTTTTTAAATTTGCCGGCACGGGCATTTTTTAAGGCGGAAATTAAAACATCTGCATAGTTATTTAAATTCATAATTCACCTGTTTAAAATTTATTTAAAGCGGGCAAAAACAGCGCTGACTTCCTTACCCTCTTGATTTTTTGAAATGTACCAAAAACAATTTTCCTCGTCGGCTTTATAAGCGTTTACGGTTATGGTATCGCCGAAAGGAATTTCTTTTTTGAAATATACCACAATGTCGGTTAAAGTTTTGTTGTCCAAAATTTCTTTTGGTGTTGCCTGCAAAGCCCAAGAAGTAAAGTGCTGATTATTGACATGATTATTAATATCAATATCTTCAATGCGTGTTTGAATTTGGCAGGAATTAGCTGGCTCTTTATCATCAAAAGACGGAATTCTTACAAAGTTTTGTTCTAAAGCTTGTTCGGCGGCAGTTGACGGGTGCCCATCCAAAATAAATTGAGGTATGCGGACAAGGCGGCGGCTTGAAAGGTCAATTATAACCCACTCTGTTGTGCCTTTGGCAAGTTCATTATTGTCTTTATCGTAGATTATAAAATCACGCCTTGATGTAACTTTTGATGCACTTACAATCCAAGTTTTTACTTTGACTGTATCGCACCATTTTAGAGAACGAACAAATTGCATTTGCAATTTTGTTAAGACCCACGCGATATTTTGCGGCGTTAAGGCCTTGAACCCGAAGCCGAGTTTATCTGCCTCAAAGCAGGCGGCTTCCTGGAAGAAGTTTTGTAATCCCCACGGTGTTAACTCGTGTTTTGCATTATACTCATAATGTCTGACGTTAAATATCATTTCTAACATAAATATATTATATCATTTAAGAAAGGAAGTTTGGGGTTTTGCGAGTTGTGCTAGCGGCGTCTTTTGGGCTAATTTTTGTTTTTTCTGCGGCTCGGATATCTCCGCTTTGCGGGCGTGTTAACACTGTATACCTCGCCTAGAGAAAAACAAAAATTATCTCAAAAATATTTGCAAAATTTCATCTTAACTAATAAACATAAAGACAATAATCGGTGTAACCACAATCACCGTTTTTTCCCGTTTCTTTTTGGCATAAACGGTTTGTAATATGTGATCTATCTTTACTGTATGCAAAACAATATTTAGGTTTATTGGTAGATGATATTATGCGATATCTCATTGTTGTTCCTGATATTTTTTTTGAACATTGTACTTCGTAATCGTTAAACCACCAAAAACAGACAATTCCTTCCGGAGTGGAAAAATTATATTCGCCGGAATGCGCACCGGGGAAAGAAATATCTAAATCAGATAATTTTCTTGGGTTAGTATTATTAATCAAATAATAACGTTGAATAGATTCAGCAATACTTTTAGTCATATTTTTCAAAGTAGTAAATTTAGTTCTTGCAACTGCCATTTGATACTGCGGTAAAGCAATTGCTGCAAGTATACCGATTATTACCACAACTACTAAAAGTTCTAACAAGGTAAAACCTTTAGTGAATTTGTTTTGTTTACTGCTATTTAGTTTTCTCATAATTTCTCCTTTAGTGAATTTGTTTTGTTTACTGCTATTTAGTTTTCTCATAATTTCTCCTTTAATTATAATTTTTTTTCTTTATTGCCCTCACCCGTGGTGGACGGGCGGAGGGTGGCTTGCAAAAACTTGTTTTTTGCAAGACGGATGGGGGTATAAAGTTTCCTTATTTATCCCCCCTCTGCCTCGCAAAAACAACATTTGCTCGGCATCTCCCGCCCGCGCGACAAAGCACGCGGGTGGCGACAAATCAGAAAATTCAGCCAATAAAAAACGGCTGACTATAATTGAGCCATAAACCCTAACCCAAAATATAACAGCCGTGGTTTGGATAAAGATACCAAACACTTGGCACAAAACATGTGGCTCATGACTTCCGCATATTTTGTGCCTTTTACGTGCTGTTTTGGAGGGTTTATGTGCCTTTGATTTCTCAAAAGCGCACCGTATTCCTCATACGGTTCCAAAAACAGATCAAATTCTTATTTAATTTTCCCTATATAGGGTTTTATAATTCTCCTTAATTCTATATAAAATTATCAAAATCTATTAGCAAATTTTTGTGAAGTTTGGACAGTTGCATTTCGGCGTATCAATCGGGCAATAATCCCCGTGGCAACAGGCCCCTTCTTCATAAGTGCCTTCGCAAGTTTGCGGGACATTAGCAATACATTTGCCGCCTTTTTTAATAGTAATATCCTGACAGGCCTCTTTAGCATTTGCTTCACAAATACCGCCTGACATTACGGTTGCTTGATTGCAAGATTTATTGGCATATCCTCTGCAAATGCCGCCATTATTTACGGTAGCCTTATTGCAAGCTAAAGTATTTGAACCGTTAGCTAAACAAACACCGCCTTTATTTATTGTAGCGTTTTGGCAACCATAATTACCGGAATAATCATCATTTACCAAACAGGTTGCGCCATTATTTATTTGAACAGAGTGGCAGGCAGTTTCGGTATGGGCTGCACAGATGCCCCCTTGTAAATTGCTTTGCATACAACCAAAAGAACTTTTACCTTCGCATGATGCCCCGTCATAAACCATGGAGTGTCGGCAACCGCTGGGTATTGTAGAAATACAGGAAGCCCCCTCATAAATTTTCTTGCCCGGAATATTTTTATAGCCGCAAAAAATATCACTGTCTTTACTGTTCCAAGGCATACCTAGGGCAAGGCACATTTCTCTTTCCCTAGTATAACAGGAATTATTTCTTGTAGACCAAAACATACCCGCTTCCTCACAAATATCTTTTGAAACAGGGGCTATATTTTTGCAAATATAATGTTCCCGCGGCGCGCAGCTGAAAGAGGAATTTTTGTAGTCATAGTAAACAAAATAATCATTTTTATCTTGTATTGCCAAGATACCCCTGTTTGCCATTATTAAAGAAAAGCCATTGATTTGGGCGGAATCATCCTCAAAATATTTGCCGTATTTATCTTTTAGTTTTAAATCCAAATCTTTAAAATCGTTTGCATAACTTGTGTTGGAAATTTCATAATTAGTTTGTGCCAAGGCAATACGTTGCATGATATCATGTGCGGAAGACATGCTCATCCTTTCTAAAACCTTTATACAAACAGGATATAAGAGAATTAAGGCAGCTATAATGACTGCAGTAATTATTACTAATTTGTTGGTTATGAAAACTAAAAAACGTATTAAATATTCTTTGTATTTCATAATCCTCCCTTTGAAATATAAATACAAAATTCACATATATTATATAAAATTGTTTCCAAATAGAACAGCTTTTTTTATTTTATCTGATTTATATAATTTATAATTTCAATTGCTGCTTTTGCCCCGCTGCCTGCTGCTACTATTGCTTGACGGTAAACAGGGTCCTGACAGTCGCCTGCGGCAAAAAGCCCTTCAATATTAGTGCGGTGTTTGCTGTCTACAATAATATGCCCGCTTTCTGCTAATTTAACACCGCTGTCTGCTAAAAATTTTGTTTGGGGTATTGAACCGATTGCTACAAATACCCCTTGTACTTCTAAAGTTTTAATTTCTTTAGTTTCAGGGTTTTGAAGTTCTATGCCTGTTACTTTATCATCACCTAAAAGTTTTGTTGTAATTGCAGGTATTACAAATTCAATTTTTGGGTTGCTTTGGGCTTTTTTGATTGTAATTTCATCTGCTCTAAAACCGGCGCGGCGGTGGATTAGATAAACTTTCTGGCAAAAATTAGTTAAAAACAAAGCATCTTCAAAAGCGGTATTCCCCCCACCGATAATTGCAACGGTTTTACCTTTATAAAAAAAGCCGTCGCAAGTTGCACAGGCAGAAAGCCCATGATTTTTAAATTTATTTTCCCCTTCTACATTTAA
Organism: uncultured Elusimicrobium sp.; assembly: GCA_902787065.1. Lineage (GTDB taxonomy): Bacteria > Elusimicrobiota > Elusimicrobia > Elusimicrobiales > Elusimicrobiaceae > Proelusimicrobium. The sequence goes on along the minus strand of CADAFA010000031.1, from coordinate 18,829 downwards.
CCATCTTGCAGTAGCTCCTGTTGCCGCAAGAACTGCGTAAGAAGATATAATTTCCCCCCCCTCAAGTTCGGTAAGCATTTTGCTCCCTTTTTTTTTGACGGAAACGGCTGTTTTCTGTAAAATTTCTGCCCCTAGGCGTTTGCATTGTTTATGCATTTTATCCATTAATTCAAAACCGTTTATAGGGTCAATAAAACCGGCATAATTTTCTACTTCACTTGTTTGTACAAGCTGCCCGCCGAAATTCTTACCGCCAAGCAAAGTTGTTTTAAAACCTGCGCGCGTTGTATATAAAGCTGCGCTGCATGCAGCAGGCCCTGAGCCGATAATTAAAACATCTGTTTCTGTCATAAAAACTCCTTTATCATCTTCTTAAATAGTTCTGATGGAAAGCCCACCACATTGTCATAACTGCCTTTTATTTCTTTAATAAAACAATCGTCTTTATCTTGCATTGCATAAGCACCTGCTTTATCTAAATTTTTGCTTGCAAGATTTTTTAAAGTTTTCAAATCCAAATTGCGGGCTTTACAAAGGGTTTTATCATACCCGACAAATAATTTATTTTTATTTTTGCAAATCAAAGTAAGACCGCTGTAAACTGTTTGCCAAGAATTATTTTCAATTTTTAAAAGTTTTAAGGCATCTTTTTCATTTTTAGGTTTGCCAAGTATTTTACCTTTACAATATACTAAAGTGTCCCCGCCTATTATAAGAGCATCCGGGTACATTACCGCTACGGAAAATGCTTTTTTTAAAGCAAGTTCCTGTACTATTTTATGGGGTAATTTTTTTGAAGTTTTTTCCTTTATTGTAGGATTAATAACATCAAACTTATATCCCAATTTTTTTAAAATGGCTTTTCTTCGCGGAGATCCGGATGCTAAAATTATACGCATTTTATCTTTTAAAGATAAATTTTACTACACCAAAAGATACAATAAGCCCGACAATACCGCAAATGCTTGCATGTATCCCTAGCGGGCGTATACCCACAGAAAACGGTTTGATAAAAAAGTTTGCAGCATTTTGTGGCAATAATGAAGAAAACAAGGCATCAAGCCCATAACCAATAGCTGCCGCAACGAGCAATAATATTATAAAATAAACAAGATCTTTCATATTTTACCTCTAACAATGAATATTTAACATCTCTTTTACATTATTAAATACTTCCTCTACGGAAATATCTTTCATGCACTTAAAATGCCCAAGGGGGCACTTTTTCCCTCCGTGCAAGGCGCAGGGGCGGCAAGGCAAATTTTTTACCTCTATAACCCTATGTCCTTCACCGTAAGGGAAAAATCCTAATTCTTTAGTTGTCGGCCCAAATATTGCTAAAGTATGAACCCCAAAAGCTGTTGCAATATGCATTGGACCGGAGTCATTTGTAATAAAAAGTTTTAAGTGTTTCATTAGTGCCATCAGTTCAGTAAGTGAAGTTTTGGTCGCCAAGTTTATCGGATGGCCTTCGGACAAACGGGCAACTTGCTCGCTGACTTCCAAATCTTTCGGCCCGCCAATTAAAACTGATGTTAAACCAAGTTCTTTTTCCATGCGGGTAATAAGTTTTGCATAATTTTCAGCCGGCCAACATTTTGTGGGCCATACGGAGCTTGGATGAACACCGACTAGAATTTTACCTTCAGCACCTGATTCTTTTAAAAGCTTTGCAACTGTTTCTTCCGCATCTGTGTTACCGTTATCAAGGTTTAATTCAACTTTAAAATTATCCTGCACAATACCTCGGAGTAAATATAAATTGCGTTCCGCATCATGAATCATCCAAGAAAACGGTACAGTTTTTGTATAGAAAAATCTTCCTTCACTGTTAGAAAAACCGATGCGTACTTTTACACCGCTTAACCAGGCAATTAAAGCACTTCTGAAACTGCGGTGTGGGACAAGCAGTACGTCAACTTTTGCGCGGTGTATGCGGTTTGCCGTTCTGAATATTCCTAAAATTTGGTTTAAGCCCCTTTTGTTATCAATAATAATCTTATTGACTTCGTCAAGATGCCTAAAAATTTCCACTGTTTGCGGACGTGTAACGACGGTAATCTTTGCTTTAGGGAACATATTTGCGGTTTTTTTGACAAGCGGTGTTGTTAAAACTGAATCCCCCAAAAACGAAGTCTGAAAAATACAAATATTTTTAATTTCCTTTTTTAAATCAAGAGCTTTAAATTTCCAATCACTTAAATTGGGGGTGTGATATTTTATTGGAATATTCCAATCACTTAATACAGCTAAATATTTTTCCAGGGTATGTTTTTCCAAAACAGGGCTTGCGAATTTAAATTTAACGTATATTCGCCTTGCAAGGAAATTTTTATTATATCTCTTTTTGTTTTCAATACCGCTTAAAGCACTTAATAAAATAGTCCTTAAAGTTGCATGCATATCAAGTAAATGGGTAAATTTTTGTGCTCTAATATCTCTAAGTGTGCTCATAAAACCTTTAAAAACCATTATTTCATCAATATCAGGATGCCCGCTTAAAGCCTGTGCGAATTGTTCTTTAACAAGCAAGGTAATTTTTGCATTAGGCCAATGTTCCTTAATATTTTTAAACACGGGGGAAAGCAGAACAATATCGCCAAGGGATGATAAACGCATAACTAAAATATTTTGCTTTGTTTGATTTTTATTTTCGTTCATAAATTTATAACCTCTAAAGATTTTGACGTTGCGCCTTTGAAGGATAAAGCACTATCTAATGCAGCCTGCGCAGATTTATTTAATAAAACTTCATCACTTAAATATTTTTTTAACTCCTTATTAAAATTGGTTTTACCTACTAAAACTCCCCCGCCGGATTTTAATAATTTTGAAGCGACTTCCGGTGCATTATAATAGTATTTACCGAAAAAAACCGGTTTTTTTAGTATTGCTGCTTCTAAGAAATTATGCCCCCCTTTTTTTACTATTGATCCCCCTACAAAGGCCAAAGTTCCAACTTTGTAGAGAGCCCCCAGAAGCCCCATTGTGTCTGCTATTAAAATTTGGGCATCTGGTTGGGCTTGGTTTAAAGTACTTAAAAAAGCAAATTTGAAATTTGTTTTTGTCAAAGTTTCCCGTATTTGTTTAGCTCTTTCCAAGTGGCGCGGTGCTATGATAAATTTTACCTCTTTATTGGCTTTTGCGGCATTAAATATTATTTTTTCCTCTAATTCATGGGTACTGCCGCACACAATTATTTTTGAATTTTGCCAAGAAAGCTTATTTATTATTTCTTTAGCTTCCTCTAGATTGGGCACAGATAAAGGATATTTTAGGAATTATTAAATTAATAAGAGGTTTCAGAATCTTGTACCTTTTTGCACTTCTTTCAGATAATCTTCCGTTTATTATACCAACTTTTACCCCTACTTTTGCACTTGCGTATATCATATTGGGCCAGAGGTCCGCTTCAACAATAATTAACATTTTCGGCTGGTAGAATTTTAAGAAACGTTTAACCGCAAAATAAAAATCTATCGGGGCAAGTAAAGCACAGTCAAAACTATTTATTTTTTGCGCAGCGTGCTGGCCTGCTTTAGTTAAAGTTGTTACTAAGATAGGTAAATTATATTTTTCTTTTAAATTTGTGGCGATATTGGCAATGCTTTTAATTTCACCAACACTTGCCGCGTGAAACCAAATGCAAGGCCCATTTATAGGTTGTTTTTTTATAACAAATCTTTCTTTAAATTCGGTAAATAAGGTTTTAAGTACTCCGCGCCTTGAAGATATTAAAAAACACAGTACTATTATTAAAGCAACGAAGGGACAAATAATATTTATCAAAATTAAAATTAAAATACCCATTATTTTACTCCGCACAATTTAGCTGCTTGTGAAGTAGCATCCTGTATACGCAAAGTTAATTCTTTTGAAAGCTCTTTTAAATTATCTTCCCCTGTTACTTTTAAAGGTTTCCCCAAAACTATGGAGCATTTTCCGAAAGGCAAAATAACCTGGAATTTATCCCAAGAGTTAACGGAAAATTTATGGGTTGCATAAACGCCTACGGGAATAATCGGAAGCCCAGTTTTGCGTGCCAAAGCCAAAACGCCTTGGCTGGCTTGGTAGACAGGGCCCCTTGGACCGTCCGGGGTTAAAGCCAGGGAATATCCAAGTTTTGCTTTTGAAATTAAACCGCGGAAAGCTGAGGCCCCACCGCGTGTTGTTGATCCGCGGGTTGCAATCATATTAAATTTAGGTAAAGCACGGGCTATATATTCCCCGTCTTTACTTAAACTGACGAGCACACACATTTTTTTATGTTTTCTGTAAGGATAGAGCAAGAAACCTTGCCTGTTATGCCAAAAAGCAAAAATTACCGGTGTATCGGCAGATTTGCCGATGGTACCGTCTAAACCCTCTATTTTATATCTGGTTAATATACCGCATAGACGCAGATAACCGCTTATTAAACAGGCGGCGATATTATATTTAATATTTTCAAAACCTTCCGTATAGGCCATTATTTTTTACCTTTCTTTTTAAGCCACGGTATAACAAAAGCAACAGTAGCTTTTGGGGTTAAAACCCCTTCCTCAAAACTCACATTTATTTTTTGCGCTTCCAGGCGCTTAAGTAAATCCGGCAAAACTTTTTTTACTAAAGAGATATCAAGATGTTTTGCCTCTCTTAAAAACTTTGGCTCCACCCCATATGAGAAAATCGGAGCACTTAATAGTTCTATATTTTGTGAAACTAAATTGTCTTTATCTGCTTCTTCTTTTAATAAATCAACAACAAAATTTAAAGCTGTTCTTAAAAATTCATATACTGCAATATTTGCAATTGTCATTTGCCCCATATTTGTAAGGCAGGCAAGTTGCTCTTCAAGCTTTTTGCCTAAAGTAATTAGGCATAAACTGAAAGACCCTTTATGTTCAAAACCAGCAGAAGTTAATTCCAAACAAGAACCTTCATTAAATTCATATACAACACCAGTATCTGCTGCCTGATGTAAGGAGGAAATAAAAATAGCCAAGGCACTTTCGGAGGTAAACCCCGCCGCATTTAAATCCACTTCTGCAGATTTTATACGGCGGAGTATCTCTTTATAGTGTAAGGATATTTTAAATTTCCTTATTTTCCTCATTAGTTATTATAATGCCTTTTATTATGTTTTTTCTTGGGTGTTTCTTGGGTTGATACCCCTGTAGCCATGGCATCAAAATTACTACCTTTAGACCATTGGTATACAAGCCCCGGAACAAGCATTACTGTTGAATAAGTACCGGAAGTTAAACCGATAAGTAAGGCCAAGGAGAAGTTCTTTAAAACTTCGCCGCCCATTGTATATAAAATTGCTGTTGCCGCGATAACAGTTATAGATGTAATTACCGTTCTTGATAAAGTATCGTTTACGCTGACATTGAGCAAAGTAGGCAAATCATATTTCGGGTTTAAGCGTAAATTTTCGCGGGCTCTGTCAAAGATAACAATAGTGTCATTGACTGAGAAACCTGCTATCGTTAGCAAGGCTGCAACTATAACTAAATCCACTTCAATTTGAAAGAAGGAAAACACGCCGATTGTAAGTAAAATATCATGGAATAAAGCTGCGACTGCCATAGCACCCCAAATAATATTTTGGAAGCGGAACGCAACGTACATAATCATTGCGCCTAAAGCTAAGGCAAAAGCTAAAATTGCTTTTTTAGCTAAGTCGTTACCGACGGTTGGACCGATAAATGAAGTTTGTTCAATTTCAAATTTTGTCCCGATAGTTGCTAAGGCACTGTCAATATTTTTTGAAACTTCATTAACATTTTCCTGTTTGCCTTTAACTTTAATAGCAAAAGCATTTTTACCGACATAGGTTTGAATATCAGCATTAATACCTTTTTTTTGTAAAGCTGTTCTTAAGGTACTGATATCGGTGTTCCCGTCAAATTGGACCTGAACCATTGTACCGCCGGTAAAATCAATACCGAGGTTTAAGCCCTTTGTACACAAAGAAACTATACAAGCAAGCAAGATGATACCGGAGATAAGGAAAAAGGTTTTTCTTGCCCCGATAAAGTCAAAATGCGTTTTGGGTAGAAGTTGAAAATATCTCATAGACTAATATCCTTTGGGTTTGAAGTTAATATAAATTCATAAATGGCGCGTGTTACAAAGACTGAAGTAAACACACCCACAAATAAACCTAAAGTCAAAGTTAAAGCAAAACCTTTGACCGGGCCTGTACCGAATTGGAATAATAGGATAGAGGCAATCCAGGTTGTTAAGTTGGAGTCAAAAATTGCGCTCCATGCTTTATCATAACCTTCTTTAATAACTAAGGGTAAAGTTTGGCCTTTATCCTTTTCTTCGCGCATGCGTTCCAAGATAAGAACGTTTGCGTCAACTGCCATGGCAAGGGAAAGAATGATACCTGCGATACCCGGCAAAGTAAGTGTTGCGGAGAAGTATGCCATTAAAGCGACTAAGAAAATTAAATTTAAAAATAAAGCAATACTTGCAATGAAACCGCCGGCACGATAGTAAATAGTCATAAAAAGTATGATAAAAATAAAACCTATCGCAGAAGCTGTTAAACCGCTTTTTATGGAGTCTTCACCAAGGCCAGGGCCGATAACGCGTTTTTCAATAATTGAAACCGGTGCCGGTAAAGCACCTGCTCTTAACACGATAGCAAGTTGCCTTGCTTCTTCCATTTTAAATTGGCCGGTAATTTGGCCTTGTGAAGAAATGCGGCTGTTAATGCGCGGGGCAGATTGAACGGTATTATCAAGCACAATAGCAAGTTGTTTGCCGATATTTGCACCTGTTAAGTTACCGAATTTTTTAGCGCCGTCGCTGTTAAATTGAAAGGAAACAGCCGGGTAACCGTATTCGCCTGCGGTAACACGGGCATCTTCAAGATCTGCACCGGATACGGAAACAGTTTCTGTTAAAGGTAAATAACCGCCTTCTTTGCTTTTCATAACAACTGTGCCTTCCGGCATAAGCTTTTTGGCTTCATCGGTTAAGGTACCATCATTATTGAAAGGTTCTTCAAGTTCATAGATTTTTGAAGCAGCTTCTTGGGAAGCACTGTCGGTTTTAACCAAACGGAATTCAAGCATTGCGGTTTTGCCGATTAAAGCTTCCGCTTGTTCGGGGTTTGCAATACCGGGGAGTTGGACTGAAATCCACTTTTCCCCCTGCCTTGTTATTGGGATTTCTCCGACACCATATTGGTCAATTCTGTTCCTGACAATTTCAATTGCGCGTTGCATTGATTCATTTAAAGTTTCTTTGCCGGAAAGTTTGCTTACATCAAGTTCCAGTAGCAAAGAAGAACCGCCGCGCAAGTCAAGCCCCAAATTTAAAATATGTTTAGGGCGGGAGTTAGAGGCCTCAAGTTTTTCCCTTTCGGCCGGGGTTTTGGAATACCACTCAAAGCTGGGGTATAACAAAGCAATAGAACCTATAAAGATTAAACCTATAAGGCCCCATTTAAAAGCAAGTTTGTTCATTATTTTTTATCTCCTTGTCGCAAAGTGTTCCCTTTTAATACGCTGACTACACCAGATGGTAAAACGGAAAGTTTTGTATTTTCGGAAACTTTAATTTCCAAAATTTCTTGATTAAACCCTACTACTGTACCGATTATCCCCCCAAGTAAGACAACCCTGTCACCTTTCTGTAAGGCACTGATTTGTTTTTGATGTTCGGCATCTCTTTTCTTTTGGCTTCTGCTTGATAATGTAATCATTACGATAAAAAATACCATTATGGCAAGCAAAAAACCGCTTGATGAAATTCCGCCGCCTGCAGCTGTTGTCGCTGCCGCTGCTGTTGTTGGTTCCATAGACCCTCCTAGATATAAAAAGACTTAAATGTCTACCTATATATTTTAACATATTTTAGGGGAATAAGAAATTTACAATTTTCATTCTCTTAACTCTAAATATTTACAAACTCCCGTATTATTTAATAAAATTTATATATGCAGGAATTTATCTATAAACACCGTTTTTTAACAGCAGTTTATGAAGGCTGTCGTTTTGTTTATGCGGGTAGTCGTAAATTATTTAAAAAAACAGAAATTTGCCCGATATGGTATTCTTTTAACGAAACCCCGGAAAATACAACCACAGAAGCTTTGGAGATAAATGAAAATTGGTACTCAATCAAACGTCCCTTGTACGTTAATGAACATATTTATTACAACTTAGATAATGCTTTGGCAGTAAATCCCAAAATTAAGGGTTTTGCTTTGGTATTTTTTATGTGTGTTAAAGATTATTTATATGTAACCCCTTTGATTGAAGCACTTGCGCAAAAATATTCTAATGTAGAATTATGGGCTTATGTTAACAATAATTCCCCCCAGGTTACAGAACTTTTAAAAAATAATCCCCATATTAAAAAAGTTAAAACTTTTAAAGGTTTTAAAAATCCTTGCATTTGGAAAAATTATGATTATAGTGAAGTCGTGCAAAAAGCGCCTAAAAATTTTTTAGTTCTGCCCGTTTACTACGAGTATAAAAAAATTTCTTTGCATCGTACGGCAAGTTTATTTGATACTTTCGGCTTAACTTTTAACGGGCGGAAAAATTTCCCAAAACCTATTTTCTATTTACCGGAAGAAATACCTGCTAAAGTTGCGGACAGTTTAAAAACTATTAAAAAAAGCGCTAAAGAAACAAAAGGTATAATATTTTTGAAACTTGATGATGGTATTTATACTTACCCGGAAATTGACGAGCTTGTGCGTAAACTTATTTGGGACAATTATTTTGTTTTGAGTGCAACTAAAAGCGGTGTTTTTGATCCTCATTTTCAAATGCTTGAGGTAAAAAAGTTTTCTTTTAACGAGGTTTGCCATTTGCTTAGTTTACTTAAAAAAGAATTGCCTGTAAAGATTATTTCCCTTTGCTCTGAATATTGGCCTGTTTCCGCGGGGCTTAATATTCCTAATTTAGGTTTACAATATTATTATGAACCTAAAATTCATAATTTGCATTACCCAAATATAATGATAATGACCGAATTTAAATATTCAAAAGTTCCGTCAAGGAATCAAATTGTTTTGCATGGTGAAGATTTTGCGCGGCGTGATAAAAAAATTATTGATTTTAAAGTTGAAACTATTTTGAAATATTTAAAAAATTTAATCTAGTCATAAATAAATTTTAAATTTGCTATTCGTAGTAAATTCCCTTATATAAAATTGTTGTTGACATTTTTTTTTTTTTTTTTTT
>CADAFA010000031.1:0-9534 GCA_902787065.1 uncultured Elusimicrobium sp. | reverse complement strand
TTGTGAGGTAATTTATGTTAAAAAATTATAGAAAAAATTATAAAGGTTTTACTTTGCTTGAATTATTGGTAGTTGTTTTAATTATCGGTATACTCGCTGCAATCGCACTGCCTAAATATCAGCTTATGGTTGACAAAAGCAGATATACGCAAGCGATGTCTTTAGCTGAGGCTATTGCTAGTTCACAAAATAGATATTATTTAGTTCATGGATATTATTCTGATAATATTGGGCATTTAGATATTATTTTACCAAAACCGACCAGTAAAAATTCACAGCGTGTATATTATGAATGGGGTTACTGTTTGCTTGCTTGTAAGGGATATTCTTGCGTAGGATGTAATATATATTTACCCGATGATGATCATAGGGTTGCGTATTATGAAACATATTCGCTGAATACTAGAGAATGTTACACAGTGTTAAATAATCCGCGTGGGGATAGATTATGCCAAACTATGACAGGAAAAACTAGATATAGAACATCCTCTCTTTATAATGTTTATACTTTTTAAAAACCCCGCAATTGTGTGTTATGCGGGGGACCTGCTTAAACAGCTAGGTAAATTTATTTAGTTTTTTTAGCCGGTGCTTTTTCTTCTGCCGGTGTAAGTTTAGCTACTGCAATTGCAGCATAGTAAGTTTGAGGGTAATCTTCCTCTAAACTTTTATACACCTCTTTTGCCTCTTCGGTTTTTCCTGCAGACTCAAGTGCTAAGGCCTTATAAAGTTTTAATTGTGGAATTGAAAAATGCGTTGGGTTCTTAGCAACAAATTCATCAACTAAATTTATGACTCTTTCATAATCACCTAATTCTAAGGTGTTAGCTATTAAAGCATTGGTTATCATAGCAGCAAATTCTTCATTTGCATATTGCAAAGCTTGTTTGTAAAATACTTCAGCTTTTAAAAATTCACCTTGTTGTGTTAAAGCTGTAGCTAAAACAAAAGAGGCATAAACGCCTGCTGGTTTCTTTTTATATTTAGCGGCAAAATCTTCAAGCGGAGCATAAGAGGAAGCGTCCCCACCGTTTGCAACGGCCATTTCTGCCATAAACAAATTACTCCATTGGTTTTGGTAGGCTTTATCTCTTAAATTATCAATAATAGCGAAAATGGATCCCAAAACAACGGCGGTAACTGCTACCATTATAACAGTTTTCTTGTTTTTAGTAAGCCACTTGGCAAGATTATCAATAATACCGTTTTCTTCCGGCATTTGTGTTTGTTGTTTATTTGTCATTTAATACCTCGTCTATTTTACGGCAAGTTATGCCGATTTTATTTAGGAAGTTTACCCCCTCTGTCGAGCGGTCATAAAGTTCCTTAAAAATCACGTCTTTTATGCCTGAAGCGGCAATAATTTTTGCACAATGTATGCAGGGTGATAGGGTTATATATAAAGTTGTACCTTCCGTTGTAATACCGCTTTTTGCGGCAAATAGTAAAGCATTTTGTTCGGCATGCAATTCATTGTCATTTGAGAATTTGCCGTGCAAATCATAAAATTCTTTGCTTTTAATAAATTCTTCAAAACTTGGATATGTTGAGGAATATTCCTTTAAATATAGCTCCTTAAAATAATCTTCACAATGTTTTTGCCCAGAAGCAACCCCATTATAGCCGATACTTATAATACGTTTATCTTTAACAAGCACTGCACCGACATGCAAACGCGTGCAAGTAGATTGGCCTGCTACCAAAGTCGCTATATCGGTAAATAGTTGATGGCGGTTTTTCATATTTATACCTCTTGAGTTCTGGCTGCTGCGCTTTCAAGTAAATCGTAAGTTTCAATATTACCTAGTTCCACTGCAGCTATTGCCGGGGTGCGTCCGTTTTTATCCATAACTTTTGGGTTTGCACCTTTTGAAAGTAAGTAGGGTACTAAGGCCGGTGTGTTTTGTGCTGCGATGAAAAGCGGTGTTTCCCCTTGATTGTTTCTTGAATTTAAATTCTGATTATAATTTGTTATTAAAAGTTCAATGAGCGGTTTGTTATTTCCGCGTACAGCGTAAAACATAATATTTTCACCATTATAATCTTGAACAGAAATATCTGCGCCTATTTCTAAGAAATGTTTTACCGTTTCGGTTATTTGTTTATCCCGTCCCAGAGGATAATTACCCTCTATTTGTGCGATATAAATTTCCTGTAAATAAGCAAGCATGGGGGGGCGGTAATTTTGGTCTTTTAATTCTAAGTTTGCGCCGCTGTTAACTAAAGTATCCATTAGCTGGAACTTCCCTGTAAAGGCTGCTTGTACCAGGGGTAAAACACCGAAATTATTGGGCATATTGAGTATTTCTTGATCGGTCAAAGGTGCTACGGCATTAGCCAACTCGGCATTATTATTTATCATTGCATTAATAAAATAATCGGGTGGAAATTTAAAGTCAGTTTGTTGTTGCCTTATAAAATTTGAAAGTGCATTTAAGGATTTATATTTCCCTGTAATTAGAGTGGTATGTAAGATATTATTTACTTCTTCGGAATTGAAATCAGCCCCTGCCTCTAAAAGCATTTTTACCTTTTCCCCTTGATTACTTTCAATAGCAATTTCAAGAGGGGTTATGCCTTCGATCTGTAAATTAGGGTTTGCCCCGTTCTTTAAAATAATATCAAAAGATCTATTAAAATTATCTAAAGGGGCAAGCAAGAATAAGAGTGTTAAATTATTGCTGTTGATTATTTGGTTAGCAATACTTGCTTTTCTTGCATATATTTGTTTAAAATCCTCGTTGTTTTGTAAAACATCTAAATTAAAAGTACTGTCCGCCGCGATGGTGTTAATTAATTGTAAGAGGTTTTGGTCATCACCGTTTATTATTGCTTGTAAAATTTCCCTTTGTTGAGATTCACTGGCCTGCATTTTTTGGGGAGCATGACAGGAGCAATCTTTATTTTGTTTTTGTCCTGAAGGACAAGTGTTTTTACAAGTTTTTGGATTATCATTACTACAGGCGGTAAGGCTCATTATTACAAAAAAAACTAATATTTTATAAAAGTGTTTCATAACATTCCTTTAACAATATAGAATCTCAATAAAAATATTGTATCAAAAAATGAGTTAAAAGTGCAGTATAATTTGCTTTTTTATTATTAATAAGGTATTATTTTGCGGGGCCGTCTGATAATGGAGGTCTTATGTCCCAAGAGGAACCCCTTATAAGAAAATTGTCCCCCCATTTTACTTTTGACGAACTTACACGGACTTCAAAAAATGCCTATAAATTGCTCAATCCTTTGCTTGCAAGACAATATTTAAATAATTTAATTTTATTATCTAATTATTTGCTTGAGCCTGCAAGAGCCATTTTAAATACTCCTTTGATAATTACAAGCGGATATCGTTGCCCTGCTTTAAATAGGGATATCGGAGGGGCTAAAAATTCGCAACATTTAACTGCGACAGCAGCAGATTTTATAGTCAAAGATAAAAACATGACTTTAGAACAAGTATTTTTTAAATTAAAAGAAAGCCCTTTTCTGCATTATGGGCAGTTGATCCTTGAAAAAGGATGGGTGCATTTATCCTTGGGAGCGCCGTTTAGAGAACTTAAAAAATGTTATGAGAGTTTTACAATTTTATGAATAAATATCTTTTTATTTTAAATTTACTATTTGGGTTTTTAAATAACTTTAAATCAAAAAAGAGAAAGAAATATAAAACTAAAAATAAAACTATTTTTAAAAAATAATATCTTTTTATCTTTCGGTTATAACCATATCGGGCCCTTCCTCTTTTTTTAGGGGTAAAATATTTGGCATTTCTTTGTAAATTGGTATTGCAAGAGAGTCGCCTTGTATTACTATATCCCCAGTAGATCTGGTTTGTTTTTTCTTTTTAGTAGCAGGTTTCTTAACGGTAGAGTAAGGTAACCAAATGGGATCAGGGGCAGTAAAGGTGCTTGCAAAATTTACAAGAGGTGTTATCTGGTTTTGTTTTTCTTTATTTTCTATAAAGGAAATACAGATATGGCAAGCATTGTCCAGGGCTAAATCAAGGACGTCTCTTTTTGCTTTGTTTAATATATGTACATTTGCCCCTCTGTCTATAAGATAGGCAAAGGCTTTTTTATCGTTTAAATTCACTGCCATCATTAAGGGTGTTTGTTGCAAGAAAGTATCTTGCCTGTTAATTTCTTCAGGATGGGCATCAAGAAGTAAATCAAAAATTTCTTTCATTTTATATACTGAAGGCCTATTGGCAGAATTTTCCACAATCCAATGAATTGGGAACATCCCTTTATCATCAGGAGTATTAACCCTTGCCCCTTTTTTAATTAATAATTCTACCATTTCTACATTACCATTAGCTATAGCCCAAAATATCGGGGCATAAGAAGTATCCCCATCAGGGGAATCTAGCCTAGAGCCTCTTCTGATAAGGGTTTTTGCTCTTGCTATATCATTATCTGCCACCGCTTGCATAAGGGCTACATAAAGACCGTTTGCGTCTAAATTTGAAGGAGATTCCATACGAACTCTATCTTCATAGTTTGAATAATCGAGTTTCTTTTTGGATTCTTTTTTTATAGATCTGGGGTCAATTTCTGTAATAGGAGTGTTATAATTAAATATTTCAGCAAAAGGATCAGCAGTATTATTGGTGTCTACAGTTTGTTCAGAGTTTTCCTCTTTAGGTAGGACATATTCTTCCCTCACCATATTTTCATTTTCAGCATAATATTTATAAAATGCGGTATCCTTTTCAGTGGTAGTAAAATATTGTAGGGTAAATACCACGATTACAAAAATTGCAGCAAAAAATGTAGCGACTTTTAAATTCTTTTGCATAAGGCCTCAAATCTATATATATCTATTTTAGAAATTGTGAAGCAGATTTTCAAGTAAAATTTTTATTATCTAAAGTAAAGGATACAAACTACTGTTTTAATAAATTTTCAATGATATAAAATGTCAATTCGGTTTGTTCCTTAAAAGCATCTTCTTCAATAAACTCATCAACTTGGTGCGGCCCACCCTGTTGTTGTTCTTTTTCTCCTTTTTGAGAAGTAAAAAATCTAGGTCCTATTCCATAAGTTAAAATACCGTATCTTCTTAGTATTTCACTTTCACTCGAGGCAGGGCTTATACCTAGTAAAACCTTTGTTTCTGCCCCGTAAACTTTTTTTGCCCCTTGTTCTAATGCCAAATAAAGTTCATCATTAAAATTATCCTTTGGTTGTGGGAAAGGCAATAATGGTTGTTCTTTAATTGTAAGTATTATATCTTCGTCATCTTCAAATAATTGGGTTAATTTGTCAAAAAATTCTTGGGGATTTGTTGAGGGTAATAACCTGCAATTAAGTAAGGCGGAGGCTGCCGGTAAAACTGTATTTGCTTCTTCTGAAGAAGTCAAAATAGTTGGGGTTATGCTGTCTTGAATCTGGGTTTGTAAAAAAGTATCCTCGCTTATTATTGCGGCGGCTTGTTTAAAATATTTTTCCTCCGGAGGATTTAAAAGCATGTTTATGGTAGTTTGGGCATCTTGATCTTGTATTTTTGAAATATCTTCAAAAAACTTTTTGGTAAAGGGGGTTAAGGTATAAGGTAATTCATAGTCCTTAAGTTTACCTAAAGCACGGGAAAGCTTGTATATGGCATTATCTTGAGCTATTTGAGAGGCATTTCCACTACCTGCATTTGCGGTAAGTAAAATATCTAAGTACATTTTGCTTGCCGCTTCTGCAAAAAGAAAATTTTGTTTTTGCCCGGTAATTACCCCCCCTCCTTCATTTAAGGCAAAAGCAACACCTTTAAATATTTTCGGAGCTTTTTCAAAGAGATATTTTAGCCCCATTTCACTGCCGGCTTCTTCATCAGAGGTAAAAATAAAAAGCAAATCCCTGTTTAATAATTCTTTATTTTTTGCGAAATATGTAAGTAATGCTAAATTTATTGCTGCATAATTTTTAGCATCTCTAGAGCCCCGTCCATATATTTTACCGTCTTTTATTGTTGCTTTTACGGGGGCAACACTCCAATCACCTTGAATGGCAGCTGTATCTAAGTGGGCAATTAAAAGTAAAGAGGGTTTTTTGTCTTTATCCGGCAAAGGTGATTTAAGTTTTACCACTAAATTCGCTCGGTTTTTTTGGGGGCGGTAAATTTCCCAATCAATTCTATTTTTATTTAGAACGGTGTAAATGTAACGGGCAGCATAAATTTCCTGTGGGTTTGGTTGGGTAGTGTCAAAGGAAATTAAATTTATTAAGTGTTGTTTAGCTTCGTCTTGGAATTCAGACAGAGAAACTTCAGCAAAAACAGATATAAAAAGAAAACAAAAAGTAAAAAATAAACTTATAAATTTCATTTTTCCACCGCAGAATAATCTATTCCATTATCATCAAAAATAATTTTTGAACCGATTTTTATTTTGTGTTTTGTTATACTTTTTGCCGGTAATTCAAGAACATATTTTGCCATACCTCCGCGCATAGCGATTTGATTATCCGGGGTATAAGCATAACTTCTTGGCACATTTTCCCAAGCTTGGTTAACGGTTTGATCTTCACCGATAAAAAGTATATCCAAATTAATAAAGGTATTTTTCATCCAAAAATAATGAGGTGTTTCTTCTTTAAAAACAAAAAGCATACCGGCATTTTCCGGTAGATTTTCACGGAACATTAGGCCTTTTTCTGCTTCTGCTTTTGTTAAAGAGAGTTCTGCTTCTACTTTAAAATCATCCGGCAAAATTACGGTTATTGTTTTGGGTTTACAAGCTGTAAACCCAAAAACCATAACCAATAGTGTAAAATATATAAAATATTTTTTTAACACTTTTTCGCCTTATTTCTTACGGTAATTTTTAACTATATCTAGTACCAAATCAGCCGTTTTGTTAAAAGTTTTTATGTCAAGCCATTCTTTAACGGTGTGATTATCGTGGTAACCTATGCCTATAATCGGTAGAAGTAAGCCTTTTGCAGATAAAATATTTGAATCAAACCCACCGCCGCAGGATTTAATCTGCATATTTATTTTGTGGGCTTTTGCGCGGGATACTATATATTTTACCAAAGGTGATTTTTGCGGAATGTTAAGTAAAGGATATTTTAGTTCTTGTTCAAAAATAATCTTTGGTTTGATAGTTTTACCGTCAACTTTTTTAGTAAAGAACTTTTCTGCTTTTTTAAAACATTCTTTCATGTGCTTAACTTGCTTTTCTAAAGCAGGTAAATTGCGGCTTCTGGCTTCACCTCTAATATAAATTTCCGGCATAACAACGTTAGTTCCCTGCCCTCCGTTTACAATGCCGAGGTTCGCAACGGTAAGTTTATCAATTCTGCCGAGTTTCATCATAGAAATTGCTTTTGCTGCGACTTCTAAAGCTGATATACCTTTTTCCGGGCAAACACCTGCGTGGGCTGCTTTACCAATAATTTTTATTCTAAAAATATAGGCTTTTGGTGCGTTTACAATAATTTCTTCCGGTGTTTCATCATCTAAAAGTAAGCCTTCTTTGCTTTTAAGAAAAGAGGCATCAAAATATTTTGCGCCATACATTCCGTCTTCTTCACATAAAGTACATGCAACTTCAATTGGAGGATATTCTTCTTTTGATTCCTTTAAAGTGCGTATTACTTCTAAGATTATTGCAAGACCGGCACGGTCATCAGCCCCTAATACTGTTGTTCCGTCTGTTACAACTTTACCATTTTTAATGCTTGCTTTTACATTGCTGCAAGGGGAGACGGTGTCCAAGTGAGCGCCTAAAATAAACGGTTTACTTTTTGCTGTCCCTGGGAAGCGGGCCATAACATTACCCTCTGCTGTTGTGTTAAATTTTTTACCGGCCTTATCAACGTAAACAGTTCCTCCGAGTTTCTTTAACTCCCTTTCCATATATTTTTGCATGGGTAATTCTTTGTTTGAGGGGGCATCAATTTTTGTCATTTCAATAAACTGCTTCATCATTCTGTCATAGTTTACTTTCATAACTCATCTCCTGATATTTCAGTTAATATACCTTGCTTAACCAACACTATATTTTGACATAAATATTTGCATAATGCAAGATTATGTGAAACAAATAGTAAAGCAAAATTATATTTTTTTTGCATTTTTGTAATTAAATTGACTATTTGTGCTTGTACGGAAACATCCAAAGCACTTGTAGGTTCATCGGCGATAATCAACTCCGGTTTTAAAATTAAAGCCCTGGCAATATTTATACGCTGTCGTTGCCCGCCGGAAAATTGGTGAGGATATTTTTTAAGGTCAAATTCACTTAAAGACACTTCCTTTAAAGCCCTGATTAAAGTTTCTTTTGTGTAATATTTCTTATTAATTATAAAAGGTTCGCTCAAAATTTGTTCAATGGTTTGCCTAGGGTCCAAAGCGCTGTATGGGTCTTGGAAAATTACACCTATTTTTGAAAGAATACCCCTTAATTCTTTTTTTGATATTTGCAAAGTATCTTTTCCAAATAATTTAATTACTCCTGAATTTTGTTTTTCAAGCCCGATTATTATTTTAAGTAAAGTTGTTTTCCCGCAACCGGAGGGTCCGATTAAAGCTAAAGTCTTACCTTTTTGCAGGGTTAAATTGGCCCCTTTCAAAACCTCTGTTTCTTGTTTATGCAAAAAGGAATTTTTAATATAGGTTTTTTTGATTTCTTTAAGCTCAAGTACGGGGTAATTAGGCTGCATTTTTCCTCCTTTGAGAGTCTACACTTTTTGCCCAAAAGCAAGCACAAAAATGCTGGGGTTGCAATTCTTCCAGAGGCGGTGTAAATTTAAAACACACTCTGGAAGCTTTTTTACATCTATTTTTAAATGGGCAACCGTAAAAACGTGAACTGCCGCGGGGTGAACCGTAAATTTCAAAAAGCGGTATATCTCTGGGTGTCTCTTTGGTAATTATTGATTTAAACAGGCCGTAAGTATAAGGATGTAAAGGGTTGGCAAAGAGTTCTTTTGCTTTAGCTTCTTCTACCTTATTTCCGGAATATAAAACAAATATTCTATCTGCAATATTTTTTGCAAGTATTAGATCATGGGTTATAAAAATAACAGCCATTTTATAGGTTTTTTGTAATTTCTTTATTAGTTTTAAAATTTGTTCTTGTGTATTTTCGTCCAGTGCAGTTGTTGGTTCATCGGCAATTAAAAGTTTTGGTTTTAAGGCAAGCGCAAGTGCGAGCATTACACGTTGCCTTTGCCCACCTGAAATTTGATGGGGATAAGAAGTTAAAATACTTTCCGGTAATTCCACCTGTTTTAAAAGTTTATTTATTTCTTCTTCGGCTTCATCTAGGTATAATTTAGTTCTTGCGGCAAAAATTTCCAACAAATGTTCGCGGATTGTTATTACCGGGTTTAAAGCGGTTAAAGCATCCTGGAAAACAAGGGCTATTTCTTTCCCGTTTAAATTGCGTCTTTCTTTTTTTGGTAAATCTAAAATATTTTTACCTTCAAATAAAATTTGCCCCTTGGTTACGGTGATATTTGGGGGCAGTAAACCCATTATGGATAAAGCTTGTATGGTTTTACCGCAACCGGATTCACCTACGATAGCAAGAGT
>CADAFA010000030.1 GCA_902787065.1 uncultured Elusimicrobium sp. | reverse complement strand
AAAAAAAAAAAAAAAGCAAGTCGAACATTTTTTACGACGGGAAAATAAAAATACTTTTAAAAAATAAAAAACGGAATTTTAGTTACAAGGCAAAATAATCAGGCAAGTTTTCACTGCCTTGCCCTTTGTTGTTTTATTTGCGAAAACAGAAATAAAAAAATTTTTTAAAAAATTATAAACATTGTTATATAAAATAAAAACTTGACAGATTGTAAAATAAATGCTAATCTAAATTAACTATTATTAATAATATAAAATAGTTAAAGGGGGAAAAATATATGGGAAAGTTAGCAATAAATATTGTAGATAAAGCAGGGGTAAGAGTTCCTTTATTAGTTGAGGAATTAAATAAAGCCTATTGTGACGAATGGCTCGCCTATATTCAGTACATGGCAGGGGCACAAGTAGCAAGCGGAATGCCGCGGCCTAATTTATTACTTGAATTAGAAGAACATGCCGCAGAAGAGTTAGACCATGCAAAAAAACTTGCCAAACGTATTATTGAACTTGGCGGAACACCGATAATTGAACCTAAAATGTGGTATAAATATTCTACTTGCGGTTATGCAGCGCCGAAAGATCCTGATGCAAAAATTATTTTAGAACAAAATTTACAATCTGAACGTTGCGCAATATCCGTTTACAATAAGCTTATAAATATGCTTGACGGAAGGGACCCTGTAACACATAAACTGCTTGTTAAAATTTTGGAAGAAGAACTTGAACATGAACAGGACCTTGAAGATATAGAAGCTGATGTTAAAAGTTTAAATTGCAAGAAAAAATAAAATATTTTGGGGGGAAATGTGAGAACAACATCAAAAATAGTATTAGCAATTATACTAATTACCTTAATTTATTCTTTAGCAAAACTTATAAGCGCAAGTGCAACCGGGAATCAACAAGCTTCAATTAAAACTTGGCCCGTGAGTCAAGACGAAGAAATTGGGCAAAATACTTCTATTCAGGCAAATGCAGAAAATGAACAAAATACACAAGACATCTCACGAGCAAACACTGCACTGACTCAAGCAAATGTTCCGCCGACACCTGACACTCCAAATGCCCAAGGTTTATATCAGGCAGACGAAATTTTGATTGACGGTCAAGGTAAGGCCGGCCAAAATTATATTGATATAACTTCAGATACACCGATAACCCCGCAAGCACAAAATAATAATATGCAAAACAGCAATTATGGTGGGGGAGCTTATGCCCAGGCATCTGTTAATATAGATAATAATAATACATCCTCGCAGCAATATGAACAATATGCACCGGGCATGCCTGCCTTTGAAGTCATTGACGGTAATTAAAAATTATTGTTTACTACAATTCCCCGCCCTTTGCCAACAAAGGAGCGGGGAGTAACAGGAAAAAATTTAAGAGTTTAGAGCCGTAGCGCACGATCATAATTTCGTGCCGCGATGTAGATTTAATAAAGTCAAACCGTGCTCGTAAACCCGGCAAGTATTTTTGAGGAAATTTTAATTTTTTCTGCGACGACGAGTACTAAGAAGAATGGGAGCGAAGCGACTCTCGGTACTCTAGGAGCAGAAAAATTAAAATTTACCAAAAAGAATTTGACAGCAAAGAACTAAAAATGCAAATTTCCTAACAGAAAAGCCCCCGTGTTAAAAACACGGGGGCTTATTGCAAAAGAGTGTTAGGCGTTTAATTTGGTTACATCAATATGAATACCTAAACCCATCGTGGAGGACATTGAAACAGTTTTCATATATGTCCCTTTGGATGTTGAAGGTTTAACCTTCAAAATAGTATCTAAAACAGCTTTTGCATTTTCATAGATTTTGTTTGCATCAAAAGATGCTTTGCCGACAGGAACATGAACAATACCGTAAGTATCGGCTTTAAATTCAATCCTGCCTGCTTTAAGTTCGGCGACGGCTTTCGCGATATCAAAAGTAACGGTGCCGGCTTTCGGGTTCGGCATCAAACCGCGCGGGCCCAAAATTTTGGCTGCTTTTGCTAAATCGCGCATTACATCAGGGGTTGCGACTAAAACGTCAAAGTCAATTTTACCTTTTGTAATATCCTCAACTAAGTCATCACCGCCCACTAAATCAGCACCTGCTTTTTGTGCTGCTTGGGCATGTTCGCCTTTTGCTAAGACGGCAATTTTTTTGGTTTTGCCGGTGCCGTTCGGTAAAACTACCATGGCACGCACTTGCTGATCTGACTTTTTGGTATCAATCCCTAAACGGACATGGAGTTCAACCGTTTCGTCAAATTTAGCTTTTGCGTTTTCTTTGCATAAAGCGGAGGCTTCTTTTAAGGTGTACAGTTTTTTAGAATCTATGTTCTCTTTAGCTGCTTTTAATCTTTTTCCCATCTTATCTCCTTCAGGTTAACGAGTTTCAAACTCTCCCTGTCTAACGATTATTTTGAGGCAATATCAACACCCATACTGCGTGCTGTGCCTTTTACCATTTCTGCGGCTTGTTTGATATCTTTTGTGTTTAAATCGGGCAATTTTTCTGCTGCGATTTCTTCACATTGTTTTTGTGTCAACTTGCCGACTTTGTCTTTATGTGGCATACCTGAACCTTTTTTGAGGCCAAGCTTTTTCACAATAAGGACTGCCATTGGCGGCATCTTGGTAATAAAAGAGAAAGACCTATCTTCATAAACGGTAATAACTACCGGGATTTTGATACCTTTCTCTAACTTTGCTGTTTTTGCATTAAACTGTTTGCAAAATTCCATGATGTTAACACCATGTTGACCGAGTGCCGGCCCAACCGGTGGTGCAGGATTTGCTGCGCCTGCAGGAATTTGCAGTTTAATGTAACCTTTAATTTTTTTCTCTTTTGCCATTATTTACTCCTTAATATACCCACAATAATTGCGGGGTACTGCAAAATTAATTTACTTTTTCTACTTGTAAGTAGTCCACTTCAACAGGGGTTGCCCTGTCAAAGACAGTAACCATAACTTTAAGTTTATTTTTATCTTCATTAACTTCTTCAATAGTACCGATAAAGTGTTTGAAAGGACCTTCAATAACACGAACTTGTTCGCCCCTTTCAAATTGAACAGCATGGCGCGGTTTGCCATCTGTTTCTTGGCTTAAAGTGATGATGCTTTTAATTTCTTCTTCCGGAAGCGGTGTCGGGCGAGGATCACCCAAGAAACCGGAAATACCCGGAATATTACGAATAAACCAATAACTTTCACTTGTCATAATCATTTGGACAAGCAAATAGCTTGGGAAAAATTTGCGTTTTCTTAAATTTTGTTTATTATGTTTTACTTCAACGACATCTTCCGTAGGAACTAAAACATCAAAAACCCTGTCACCGAAATTGCGCATTTTAATTTGAATAAGAATCTTTTCCCTTATTTTATCTTCATGACCTGTTTGGGTATGGATAACATACCAAGCTTTTTCAGGGAGGTTCTCTTGATTTTCCGCTGTGGTAACAGCTGGCTGTTCAGTAACATTTTCTAGATTTTTATTTTGTTCTTCGCTCATATTAACCGCCTATAATAAGGCCAAGACCTTTTGATAAAAGCAGGTCTATAACCGCAATATAAAGGGCAACAAGGCCGACAACTATAAATACGAAAATAGTTGACTGTACCATTTGTGCGCGTGAAAGCCAAATGCTTTTTTTAAGCTCAAAATAACTTTCACGGAAGAAGTTTATAGCTTTGTTCATATATTTATTTTCCTTGCTTTCATGGCGGGAGCGGAAGGACTCGAACCTTCAGTCCCGGTTTTGGAGACCGGTGGTTTGCCAGTTAACCGACGCTCCCCCACCAAATTTATTTTGAAGCCTTTGCTTCTTTATGTAAAGTTTTTTTGCCGCAAGCTTTGCAGAACTTGTTGGCTTCTACTTTATATTCTTTCTTTTTGCCTTTTGCGTAGTAATAATTTTTACTTTTGCATTCTGTGCAAGTAAGCACAAAAGTTAATCTTTCATTAGCCATTTTAATTTTCCTTATTGGCAGAAGTGCCGCCTTGGTTTGCCTTTATGTTTTGCTTTCTATTTTACTTTGCACTTGGCTGCCGAATTTACCGATTACAAAGCCCCTGTTTCCAAGGGCTTGATTTATTATAGCATATATTTAGGGCTTTGTAAATAAATTTAAAAATTACTCCATGGTGCTGATTCTTTGATACACTTTAAGGTCAAATAAACCGATAATAGATAAAAAGTGGTCAAAAATATCTGCTTGTATGCCTTCATAATTTTCCCAATTTGTATCATTAGAGAAGGCATAAATTTCCAAAGGTAAGCCCTCGGAGGTTGGCGCAAGTTGGCGCACCATACAGGTAAAATTATCTGAAATATAGGGATTATTCTTCAAATATTCATAACAATAAGCCCTAAATGTTCCGATATTGCTTAAACGATGGCGGTTATATTCATCTGCCGTCTTATTTAATTTACTAATTTTTTCCTTCTTCTTTGCCAAATAATCTTTAAGCAAATTTAAATGGCTTAACTTATCAATATCTTCGTCAGTTAAAAAACGTATTGTTTTAACATCGATATTAATAGCCCTTTTAATGCGTCGCGCGCCAGATTCCTGCATACCGCGCCAGTTTGTAAAAGAATTTGCGACTAAATTATAAGCAGGGATATTTACAATGGTATTATCCCAATTTTGTACCCTTATTGTCGTAAGCAAAATATCTACAACGACACCGTCGGCATCTTGGCCGGGAATTGTAATCCAATCCCCCACGCGAACTAGATCGTTAATTGAAAGTTGCATACCGGACACAAGGCCTAAAATCGCATCTTTAAAAATTAATATTAATATTGCGGATAAAGCAGTCAAACCACCGATAAAATAAAGCGGCTCTTTATTAAGTAAAGCGGAAAGAACTAAAATTATTGTTATTATCCACGCAACAATTTTTAAGGCTTGGACTATACCTTTTATTGGCAACTTTACCGAACGTTGAAATTTATCTACCAAAACATCAAGAAAATTCCCGATCGCAACCATAACAAGAACTATACTCAGGGCGGCAAATATTCTGGTACAAACAAAAGTCAACCTAGGGAAATGATCCCCCAGAACTACCCCTGCCAAGGGCGGTAAGAAAAAGATAGTTACTGCAAACAAGAAAGAGGAAAAGAATTTGTTTTTTACCCCAATGGAAACCCAGGCTTTATTTGAAACCTTTCTGGCTTGTAAAAGTTTAGAAAAAGTATACTCTATAAAATTTGCAGCATGCCTAAAAACAAAAATTAAAAGTATTAAAAACAAAAGTCCAACAAAGAATTTTGTATCAGCGGATAATATATTCCAATAACTTAAAATATTCACAATAGCCTCCTAAATTTGCTATCATATACATAAAGTATACATAATTTTTAAACAAAGGAGTATATAATGAAAAAATTAGCAGTACTTGTATTTGCTTTAGGAATACTTACAGTAAATGCCAAAGCCTTTTCTCTAACAGACCCTTTTTATATGCCTGAAAAGGGCCAAATTGTGGGTGATTTAAACATCGCTCTTACAAACGAAGATGCACGTTTTGATGAATCTTTCGCAATCAGAGGTCTTTTACAAGTAGGTATAAAAGACATTATGGCCGTTGGTGTAGATTTGGGTTGGGCCAATATCCGCCACCACTCAAGAGGTTTTATAGACCCGACCATATCTTTAAAATATCGTATCCACGACGGGTTAAATGACGGTTATTATATGGATGCTGATGCCTTCTTCAGCCCTCAATCTTTTGATTCCTGGCAAGATGATGAAGGCGGAGCAAAAGGAGCAACAGATTTAGGCGCAACCTTAAAAATAGGTTCAACAGAAATGGTAAATAATTTTACTATTTATACCGGTGTCGGGGCTAAACATTATGGGCATTCAAAATTGGTTTCTGCAGGAACAGGTGTAACCGTTCTTGCCGGGGCAAAATATTATGTAGATGAAGAAAATTCTTTTGAACTTTCTTTAAATGCCTCAAACTATTTCGGCTTTATATGCAATCATATCGGTGCGGGTTTTGATATCAATTATGCCCGCGAATTTACCCCAAATAAATTAGCTTTCATCGTATATTATGGTGCGGAAAGACATAATAAACACATTGATTCTTATAATCATTGGGGTGTTAAGTGGAGATACGTTTTTTAAATGTACTTGATTGAAACGGAAGATAATGTCGGTTTTTTAACAGCATCCTATATAAAAAATAGAATCGAAACTTTCGTTTCAACAAAAAGCAAGCCTTATTTCGTACTTGCTTTACCTACGGGAGGGACTTCCGTAGACTTGTACAGAAATTTAGTCAAATTCCACCAAGAAGGTTTAAGTTTTGACAAAGTGGTAACTTTCAATTTGGATGAATATGTAGGTTTACCCGAAAATCATCCCGAAAGTTACCATTCTTTTATGGCAAAAAATTTTTTTGACCATATAAAAATTCAAAAAGAACAAATAAATATTTTAAACGGTAATGCCGCAGATTTATATAAAGAGTGTGCAAATTACGAGGAAAAAATCAAAAATTACGGCGGTATTGATTTATTGATTGGCGGTATCGGTCAAAACGGGCATATTGCTTTTAATGAACCGGAAAGTGCTTTTGATTCTAGTACACGTGTGGTAAATTTAACCTCAAATACTATCGCCGCAAACGCACGCTTTTTTAACAATGATATTTCTTTAGTCCCGACGCGTGCTTTAACTGTGGGCCTTGGTACAATTATGAATGCCAAAGAAGTCATAATTATGGCGACAGGCCCTAAAAAAGCTCAGGCACTTTATCATGCTTTTGAAGATAAACAAAGTACTGCTTGGCCTGTAACCGTTTTGCAAAAACATCCGCGCACTTTTATTATTGCAGATAAAGCAGCTGCAGCGGAAATTTCAAAAACGACAAAACAAAATTACGGGCTTTGCTCGTTCATAAATTAATTATGGAAATATTATATAAAAACGCCCTTATTATTAACGTGGGCAAAAAATTTAAAGCAAGTATTTTAGTCGATGGCGGTAAAATTAAAAAAATTATTAAAGCCGGTGTTTTGCCGCGCGCAAAAAAAATTATTGACCTAAAAAATAATATTTTAACTACTCCTTTTGTTGATACGCATATTCACGGCTCTTACGGTTTTGGTGTAGATAACGACGATAAAAATGCTTTACTAAAACTTTCTTTAGAACTTAAGAAACAAAGTGTTTATGCTTTTTGCCCAACGGTTTTTACAATGCCATTAAAACAAACTGTTGAAGTACTTAAAAAATTTGCCCCGTCAATAGGTAAAGAAAAGGGCGCAAAAATTTTAGGGTTTCACTTGGAAGGCCCTTTTATTTCCACAAACAAACTTGGCTTTATGCGCAAAGAAGCGGTGCAAGAAATTTCTTTAAAAACTTTGCAAACACTTTGGAAAGCGGCAGGCGGTAAAATTGTTTCAATGACTGTTGCTCCCGAAGTTAAAAATTTAAACACACTTGTGAAATTCGCCAAAAAACATAAAATTTTACTTCAAGCAGGGCATACTTCCGCAACTTACGCTGAAATGTTGAAAGGTTACAAACTCGGCATAAAACACGCAACGCATTTATATAATGCTATGAGCGGTTTGCATCACCGCGATTTAGGCGCTGTGGGTACAATATTTTATTTAAAAGATTTTTCCGCTGAAATTATTGCAGACGGTGTACATTCTTGCCAGCAAGCGGTCCAATTATTTTTAAAACAAAAAACTGCTGATAAAGTTTTTGTTATTACCGATGCTTTAACCCCCACCGGTAAAAAAGCAGGTTTTTCAAACGGTCAAAAAGTTAAATTGCAAGGCGGTGTTTTTGTACGAACTTCGGACAATGTTATTGCCGGCTCTGCTTTAACAATGCTAAAAGCGGTGCAAAATTTAGTTAGCTGGGGCTATCCGTTAGAAAAGGCTTTAATGGCGGCAAGCACAAACCCTGCAAAACGTTTTGGGCTTGATTTATCTATAAGACAGGGCCATCCGGCAAATTTCATTGTGCTTGATAAAAAGACTTTAACTTTAAAGAATTTTTAATTTATGTTATAATTTTTGTGTGAGATATTTTAAATTTTTAACCGTATTATCTGTCGTATTTTTTACCGTTGCTTGTAATCAGGAAGCAGGCAAACCGGCACCGTCCGCAATAAACAATACCCCCAAAACGCCGCTTGAACAACAAATAAATAAAGTTACCAATACCGTTTTGATAGAACCTTTAAGTGCTTTACAAAATGACTCAGATTTTTTAAGAGAAAAAAGATATATCACCGATGCTTTGGATAATTCTACGCAAAAAGATATTTTCTTTGCCTGCGATGAATTTAAAAAGAGCCTTTTAAAACTTTTACAAACTGATTATAGTACTGATTTTCTTACAGAATCTTGGCAACGCGCGGAAATAGAAAAACTTTCCCAGAGACTGGCAAAAGAACAGTGTGCCAATATTTATACTTTGCGGGCTGATTTTTTGGCAGATTTACAACATGTTTTAAATACCGCAGAAACAAAAAATACTTTCCTTGAAAATACAAAACCCGTCATAGAAAATTATGCAAAAAATATTTTGGAAAACAATAATTATTACACAGATATTTTTAACAAAATATTGGAGCCATACAAAAAATTGCGCCAAACTTTTTACCCGCTTGAGAAGGCAGGCTACAATACTTATATTTTGGAACAAAATGCTTTTAAAAATTTGAGCAAAGCAGCAACCCCAACTCTGCAAGGTAAAAATTTTGACGGAGATAAAATAAATCAGGTTTTAAATAAAGCGCAGGAAGAGGAAAAAGTTTTGTTTGTCTTTCTAAAAAAATATGAAAGTTTAACACAAACAAACGGTGAATGTATTAATCAATTCTTCCCGGGCCTTAAAGATAAATGGTATCAATTTATGTATGAAATTGAAAAGTTGCCCGCCGATAAACGCCAAGCTTATGCCGATAAACGTTTTAATCAGGCAAATGAAGGTTTAAAAACAAAATGTGCGGATTTGTTAAATAAATCTAATAAGAAAAATACTACACAAATTCCCCAAGAACAAACACAACAAAAAAACTACCAAGAAGAATATAACAAAGAATCCGAAGAAAGCGAAGAAATTTACGACTTTTAATTTCCTTTAATTATTTTAAGGGCTAATTTTTTAGCAGCAGTTTTTGTTTTGATTTTTCCGGCAAATTGCGCTTTGGAAATTTGAGATAAAATTTCGCTTATCCTTGCACCTTTCACGCCCATATTTTGCAAGGTTTTAACGTCAACAAAACAAGGCCTGTAAGCAAGTTTATTTAGTTTGGGTGTTAAGGTCTTTATTAAGTTTATTTCTTGTTTTGTTAATGCTTTATAAGGGGCTTGTTTCGTTTTATAAAATTTAAGCAAATTATGTGTTAATGCCAAATTATTTTTGGGCATCTGTAAAGTATTTAAAAACAATTCCGGCGCTTTTTGGGTTAAGATTAAAAGAGCTAATCTTTCCTCTAAAGTTTTAAATTTATCAATATTTTTGAATATTTTTGAGGGTTTTTGCTCTTGTAAAAATTTTATTATTTCATTTGTTTTTCTGACTGGGCTTAAAAGCTGAAAATATTTTTTTGCCACCGCGGTTTTAAATAAAATTTCCGTTTCTTTTGAAAGTGTAAAATTCAAACGTGCGGCAAAACGTAATGCGCGGTATAAACGGGTTGGGTCATCTTCAAAACTTTTTGCATGTAAGACGGAGACTTTTTTGTTTTGAATATCTTTTAAAGCACCGTACAAATCATAAATTTTAAAGAATTCCGACGGTAACAAACTTAAAGCTAAGGCATTACAGGTAAAATCGCGCCTGAATAAATCTTCTTTTATTGTTGCTTTGCTTACCACAGGCAAAGCGGCCGGCCTTGTATAAATTTCTTTACGGCAACAAACGAAATCGAGTTTAAAACCATCTTTGAAAGTTACGCGCGCAGTGCCGAAATTATTAAATTTTTGTACACTTGCGCCTTTAGTTTTTTGGCAATAATTTATAAGCGGCGCGGTATTATTTTCAACGCAAATATCAATATCTTTTGTTTTTTTATGCAAGACAAAATCGCGCGCAAAACCGCCCACAGCCCAAATTTTAAGGTTGTGTTTTGCTGCCACTTGCCCAAGTTCTTTTAATAATTTAACACTCATAATAAATACCCCGTGAGGGACTTGAACCCACATCCTCGGTTCCGAAGACCGGTACTCTATCCATTGAGCTAACGGGGCAAAATAATTCCGGCTTTCAGTAAAGCCGAAAGCCATAAATAATTTTATCAAAAATAATCTCAAGTGTAAAACTACAAAATATAGGTCCTCAAAATACTTGTAAAAGTATGCTAAAAATGTTGTACAATAATCTTAGAGGGTAACCCGTCAAAAGAAATACTTGCATTTTAGACAAATATTTAATAAACTTTTTGTAACGGGGCTAATCCCCCTATTTAAACCCTAGGAGAATAACCATGGCAGAAAAAGTACTTAAACTCGGTGTAGATCGTGAAGAAGGCTTTCTTTATTTCATCGATAAAGACGGCGATGTAGCAAAAGTTGCAATGGCCCGCGGCGGCAAAAAAGGCGGTAAAGCTAAAAAAGTCGCAAAAGCCGGCATTAAAAAAGCAAAAGGATATCTCTATTTCTTAGATAAGAAAGGTGATGTTTCCCGCGCAAAAATGGTTAATGCAAAATAAGCATTAAAATTTAAGCCCCGCCGAAAGGCGGGGTTTTTTATTGTAAAAATAAATTAGGCAAATTTTAATTTTTATTATCTGAATCTTGCCCCTATCATGAAGGAAACCTGATGGCAACGGTCATTTATACCGTAAGTATAATTTAACCCAACCGGAAAAGGAAAACGCCAAAATTGAT
>CADAFA010000029.1 GCA_902787065.1 uncultured Elusimicrobium sp. | reverse complement strand
TGCAATATCGCTGTAGGCCATTTCTTTACTTTTACCTTCGCTTGCTAAGACTTTCGTCATTGCAGCGGTTAAGGTCGTCTTACCGTGGTCAACGTGGCCGATTGTACCAACGTTAACGTGTGGTTTGCTTCTTGAGAACTTCTCCTTTGCCATTTTTAATTTCTCCTGTGTTTTTTGTTTTTTAAAAAGTAAAAGCTGGGAATGGGACTTGAACCCACGACCTTCTCCTTACCATGGAGATGCTCTACCAACTGAGCTATCCCAGCAAATTTGCCCCAACGCTTACGCACAAGCGGGCGAAGGGAATCGAACCCTCGTCATCAGTTTGGAAAACTGAGGTTCTGCCATTGAACTACGCCCGCAAGGCGTACTAAAGGGTTTATTTGAAAGAGCTTTAGGCGCGAGGGAGAATCGAACTCCCGAATAGCAGTTTTGCAGACTGCCGCCTTACCACTTGGCCATCGCGCCAAACTTACTTTATAAAATTATACGAAAATTAAAGTAAACTTGCAAATACTTTTTTGTTTTCAGTCGGTAAAATGAATTCTTAATAACCCCACCCCTTACCCCTCCACCTTTCTAACAAGGAAAGGGGAGGGGAATAAAAGAAAATAAAATTATATTTAATACTTTTTAATTTTCAGTCGGGAATAATGAATTCTTAATAACCCCACCCCTTACCCCTCCGCCTTTCTGACAATGAAAGGGGCGGGGAATAAAAGGAAATAAAATTATATTTAATACTTTTAATTTTCAGTCGGGAAAAATGATTTTAAGAAAATTATATAAGCACGATTTTTAAAAATAATGTAAAATTAAACTAGATACATAAGGTATCAGATTGTTTGACGGGGAGGCATAGCCCTCACGCTAGGCGGGGTTTCCGCAAGGCACATTCCATACCGCAAATAATCGTTGCTTATGTGCATGTTTTTGCATGCACCGGCGGCGATTGTTTACACGGGTTAATGGAATGGCCTAGGTAAATACGCCGCATTTTTATTGCTTACTTTTGTCCTTGCTTCTTCCCGTATATAAAGAGGTGCATGTATGTTAAATACAATAAAAAAATTACATCAAAAATTATATAAAAAAGGTTTCACTTTGTTGGAACTTTTAGTTGTTGTTTTAATTATCGGTATACTCGCTGCTATTGCTTTGCCGCAATATCAAACTGTTAAAGAAAAAGCAATTATGACAGAAGGAATAAAACTCGTTAAACATATAGCAGAAGCAAATCAGAGATATTATTTAGTTAACGGAGATTATGCTAATGATATACAAAATTTGGATATTGAGTTTAGTGGAACTCCTACCACTCATTATGATATTAACAGAATAGAGACAGGTAATTTTGTTATATCTGCTACCGGTTATGGCGGTACTTTACAAAACCCATTGATAGCTGTTGCACAAGAAAAAAGTTTGGCTAAATATTATGTGCAAATATCTGCCCAAAATCCTAATATTGTGAAATGCGGTCATTATGGGGGAGCCACACAAATTCAAAAGAATTTATGTACTAAAATAAATAATAAAGGGTATTTATAGATTAGTTGAAAAAATGATAGAAAAACAATTATCTTGCTAATAAAATAATTGAATATTATGTTTATTTTGTAACTTTTTTTCTAAAATATGTTATAATATCTTTGAGGGTGACCTCAGTCTCTTTGAGACCAATATTAATAAAAGGAAGTAATTAGTAATGGCAAACGGAAAAGTAAAATGGTTTAACGACCAAAAGGGTTATGGTTTCATTACCCCGGATGATGGATCAAAAGATCTTTTTGTCCACTATCAAGAAATTCAAGGTGACGGTTTCAAAACCTTAGCAGAAGGTCAAGAAGTTACCTTTGATATCGTTGAATCAGAAAAAGGCCCCAAAGCCGTAAAAGTCTCAAAGAAATAATTGTTTTTTGAGTTCTAACCTGCGTCTATTACTAGCCGCAGGTTTTTTTATTCCCTGCCAAATTACCGACGTAAAATGAAGAAATTATTTAGTAAAATTAGAAAAAGTAAAGAAGCCTCTTATTCTCTAATTCTAACTATTGCATTACCTTTGATTATTACAAATTCGTCTCAAAGTTTAATGCAGTTTACGGATAGGATGTTTCTTTCTTGGTACTCACCGGAGGCTTTAGCCGCTTGTGTTCCGGCGGGGCTTTTGTCTTTTACAATGATTTCTTTTTTTATGGGTTCATGCGGTTATACGGCGGTGTTTGTTGCTAATTATTTCGGTCAAAAAAAATATGCGCGCTTAAGTGTCGCTTTGTGGCAAGGGGTTTTGCTCGGTATAATTTCTTGGCTTTTAATAATTTTACTTACGCCGGTGGGCAGGTTTTTTATTAACTCAACAAATCACGCTAGTGAAGTTAAAACCTTAGAACTTACTTATTTTACAATCTTAACTTTATTTGGCGGGCTTGCGGTTATTAATAATGCGCTTGCAAGTTTTTTTACGGGCCGCGGCAAAACGCTGATAACAATGCTTGCAAATATCGGCGGAAATATTATAAATGTTTTTCTATCATATATTATGATTTTTGGGAAACTCGGCCTTCCGAAAATGGGTATTGCCGGCGCAGCTTATTCGACGGTAATCAGCGGTTTTTGTGTTACATTATTTTTTCTTTACATATTATTTAGGCCTGAACTAAATAAAAAATTCCGTCTGGGAAAACTTTTTGGTTTTAATAAACCTGCAATACTCAGGCTTTTGCGTTTTGGTGTGCCAAACGGTTTTGGAATGTTTATGGACGTAATTTCTTTTACGATTTTTGTTTTGTTCGTCGGTAATATTGACAGTATTTCACTTGCCGCAAGTAATATTATAATGACACTTCAGACGCTTGAATTTTTCCCTTTAATGGGTTTAACTATCGCCGGGCAAATTTTGATGGCGCAGTACCGCGGTGCAAATAAAACGGACACGGGCGTCAAAGCTCTTTACAATGTTTTCAGGCTTTCTTTAATTTATGAAGCGGCTTTATTTTTCTGCTTTTTTACTATTCCGGAAATTATACTTGGTGCATTTATCGGTGTGCAAACTGTGCAAACGCAAGCCATTTATGCAAGTGCAATAATACTTTTACCCTTCTTGTTTATATTTACTTTAGGGGACACGGTGTATTTAACTTTCGGTGATGGCTTACGCGGTGCGGGGGATACAAAATTCCAAATGAAACTTATGATTATTTGTGCCTCGTTTTTAATGCTCGGCAGTTATTTGATTGTTGAAGTTTTCGGCGGCGGAATAATCGCTTTGTGGACTTGGATGTGCATTTACGGTGTCGGAACAGGTATATGGATGATGATTCGTTTTTGGTCGGGCAAGTGGCGCAAAATTGATATAACAAAATAAGAAATTACTTTTTAAAGACAAGTTTTTTATTTAAGTTGTAAGATAAAAGTGCGCCGGGGAAAATTAAAATAAAACCGGAAAGGTAGCGGTTTTCCACCCCGCAGGCTGCAAAAAGTTTAAGCCCAACTACTTGAAAAATATAAATTGTTCCGTATACTAAACAAAAACGCCAAAATAATTTTTTTGATCTATCCCCAAACACCATACCGCCGATAGTGTTAAAGTTAAAAATTATGCTGGCGATTTCAGCAAAGAACGGGGCAGTGAAGTCCCCACAGCCGATAAAGATAAAAAACGCAAACACCGAATATCCGAAGGCAGTATTAATTGCCCCACTTACTAAAAAGCGTGCGAAATATTTGCTTATACCGATATTTTCCGCCACTCTATCTACGATAGACATTCCAAACTGGTATAAGCTTTTAACAGGGGTAAAAATTTTTTTCTTTAAAATTTCCATTACATATATTTTACTATTTTTATACAAAATTTAAAAATTATCCCTCTTGACATATTGCTAAAAAACCGTTATACTAAAATAAGAAGTTACGCTCTATGCTTGAGCGCCCTTGAAGTTAGGGGGTGGGTCAGCAAGAGCAAAGTTTTTTTGTATTAAGGGAAAAATTTATATAAAAGGGTATTAATATGGCTATAATAATGAGAAGTAACGGTCAGAAAAGAGACCAGGGTGACAACAGAAAACAACTTTATACTTGGGTTGGTTGCGGTTTGGTTATTGTTTTGACTTTAATCAGTGTTGTTCCAAATATGGGGGGGGAGAAAAAACCTGATTACAGTAAATTTTCTTCTTCTAGGCAACAAGATTTGGCGGCTTTACCCTTCGGAACAGATGCCGAAGCCGGCAGTTTTTTAAGAGATAACCCTGAATATGCCGCAATTTCTAATGAAGATCTTTTAGGTTCTTTATTCTCCTCAGAGGACCGTAAAGAACGTCAAGCTAAAGATAAGGCTGAAGGTGTTCCCCCTCCACCGGACCCGGAGTATAGAGAAATAGCCGAACAAAAAGAAAAGACTGAAGAAGCCGCACTAATTAGGGAAGCTCGTATGCAAAAAAGGCAAGCAGACAGGGAAAGAATCAGACAGGAAAAAGAAAGAATTTCAATGGCTGGTAAAAATAATAAATCTGGTCAACAAGTGCGAAGTCAAAAACAGACAACTACCCCTCAAACTTTAGCAACCGGCAGTAGGGCAGGTTCAGGCGGCAGTGGAAGTTCAGGGGTTACAGGTTCAATTTGGCGTTATGAAGGTAAAGACATAAAAACAGGGTCAGGAAGCAGTGCTATAGGCAACCATGCCGCAAATGCACAGGATATAGCTTTTGCCAAAAATAAAGGCAGAGGTGTTGGGCTGGATGTCGCGGCAATAGAATCTTTAAAAGGAGCCAATGCTGCTGATGCTGATGCCGCCGCCGCAGGTGCTATTGATGCCTTCCAAGGTGAAGTTGAGCCGGAAGATTTAGAAAAAGATGAACAGGAACTTGGTCTTGAAGAGTTACCCGAAGGTATAAACGAAGATTTACAAAATGATTTAAAGCGTGAACTCAATGACGATGTTAATAAACAGGAATCATCTAAAAAGAATACCAGTGATACCTCAAAGGGTAAGGACTATAATGTCAATGAGAACTGCATGGATACTAAAGGGAATTTCGTTAGCAGTTGTTATTGGAATAAACTATGGACTAATGCCTTAAATTCCCTAATAGATAAGGGCTTTGACTGTGTAACAAGCGGTTGTTGGACTAATTGGAAGAAAAGTTCATCAGTTAGTAATTATACGGTAACTACACAAGGCGATACTACTATTTTTTCTTGGTTTGATTCTGACAATATGCACCATATTACTACATGTACAGGAGAAAAATGTGAATAAGGAGTAACTTATGAAAAACATTATTAAACTTTTTAAAAGTACTTTTTTAAATAAAAAAGGTAAAGTTTCAGCCAATGTGATGGCAGGCCTGAGTGCTGCGGTTTTTGTTACAGCTATGGGATATAGTGTGTATAATGCTTATAATAGTTCTCCTTCATACAATCCTGCGGCTCCTGCAAATTATAAAGGGGAAGATTTAAATTTGAGTGCAAATAATTTACCCGGCGGAGGTGTTGATTTTGAAAACTCTGACCCTGCTTTTTATAAGGGTGAAGGCAGAAGTTTTTATGCTGATGTAGGTGTATTGTCTGATCCAAAAAACGCTAAAAACCAAGCGGCAAAAGAACAAGCAAGTTTTGATGCTGCCCGCGCTTATATTGATTCCCAAAAGGCGTGGAAAACCGCAGGTGTTAATACAGCAACCGGTGGAGATGTTTATAATCCCTTAGATTCAACTTATGAACTAGAGGATGAAAGCTTAAGTGTAAGAGCCAATTCTTCCGAACGAGATACAAATTATGGTTTACAACAATTTCAAGCAACCAAACAAGCTGTAAACGGAAAGGCAGTAAAAGAAGCCCAGTCCAAAGAGGGAAAGACTTCTCCAAAAATAGGTGCCCAGACAGCCAGGCAATCAACGCAAATTAATAAACTAGCTGCTTCAGGCGGCAGTTCAGCCTTCGGCAATAGCGGAGCAGGTGCGGCTCGCGGAGGCGCTGTAACCTCTTCAGGAGTTGATAGCAGTTCCGTTAAAGGTGATAATTCTACCCGTGCTTTACCACAAACAAAAGGTCAATCTGGTACTGGTGAGGGCGAGGCCTTTAAATTCGGCCGCGCAGGTACTATGGGTGGTTTTAATGTTAGTTTTGACGGAAGAGCAGGCGGTGAAGGTAAAGGCAGGGGGATAGGAGGGGCTATGCCTGATTTACAAATGGCAGCAGCTTATTCCGCAAAAGCAACTGCAAGTAGTCATGAGGCAGGCCAAAAATCTTTAGCTGACGCAGCCTTTGATGGTAGTAACCCTGAAAATCTTACCCCAACAATACCTGAAAATGCCACCATAAGCAGAACCGTAAATGCTTTATTAGATGGTAGTAAGGGTAATTTACCGAAAGCCATTACGCAATCTATGAATGACCTGATAAATGATATCAATGAAACTAAGCAAAAAACAGAGGAATTTAAAGAATTAGAGAATAAATTAAATACACTTAAATGGGCAACACTTATAGGCGCTCTTGCCTTATCAATCGGTATATCTTTTTTAAAGAACATTCCGGTTCATGGATTGTGGATAGCAGGAGTGGTAGTAGCAATAGGTGTATTGCTTGTAACAGGTATGGGCCTTTGGATGAAAGATGTTGTTGACCAAATGGCAGATCAGAAGTTTAAAGCAATTAATCGGGGGGTTGATTTTGTAGGTAAATATAATTTAGCTTTAAAAATCCCCATTCTTTCAGGTGCTTTAATATTTGCTGGGTTAACTGATATGTGGAAAAATACTTGGAATAGTATTACTTCTATATTTAAGAAAAAGGCTGCAACTACTGTTACTAAAGTGGCGGCAGAGCAAGTTGTAGAGAAAACCGCAGGTGGTTTTGCAAATGCTATTAAGAATTTTAGTAATAAGTTGAGTTTAAAAGGTTTTGGAGCTTTTAGAGGAATATTAGAAAAAATTTTCCCTACTAAGAGAGGATAATTTATGCAAAATTTAAATAATTTTAATGAGTTGCGTCCTATTTCAAAAATGCAAAGTGAACAACTTACAGGTAAGGAAGTGGGGAATAAAGTTGCACCTTCTGAATTTGTTAAGTTTATAGGTATTTTGTGGGCTTTTATTCCTTTAATAATTACCCTGTACTTAGGTTGCATAATTATTACTGATAATATTAGGACCGGGAAACAAATTCAAGTAAACGAGGAAGCAATTTTAAATTCACCTCAAATGAAGGAATACCGTATTAAACTAGCACGTTTGCAAAGGGAACTTGAAAGACAAAAAAGGTTAAAACAACTTAATGTTGAAGGGGTATCAAATCCGGTACAAAAAAATGACCTTTTAAATGAACAATTTAGAAAAAAAGAAATAGCCGATAATCAGGCCCCAGATAATACAAAGAAGGTTATGGATTATAGGCAAAAGCTTGAAATTTACCGCCAAGCGCAAGTCGGCAAAACGCAAAGGCAATAAATTTAACGGGTAGTAACAGGAGGCCCTATGAACAATATGTTATCTAAATTAGGTAAAAAAACTGTAGCAGGCATTGTGCTTGCCGGGGTAACCTTAATGGTGGGTTTAGGTGTCGTAAGTAATTTTACTGATAGCGAACAAAAAGCCGCAAATGAGGCAGCCCTCTCACGTTTCGGTGAGAATGCTTTTAATAAGTTCGGCGGCAGTTCAACCAGCCGGGCAGCTCTTGAAAGGCAAATGTCTGCCACACAAGAAGGTTACAGTGCGCGCTTTTTAAAAGGGAAATCTGACGGAACAGATCCTAGTGATGCTTATAGTTCCGACGGCGCTTATGAAGAGGGTGTTCGCGCTGATGAAGGTTTTGTCTACGGCCATGAGGGAGGAACAAGCACTGCCTATAACCAAAATAGAAATAGCGCATACGGTGCAAATAGTGAAACCTATCAGCCTTTCGGTTCAACTTATGAACAAGGGGCAGGCGGCTTTGGGGGGGATAATTCTTATTCCTCTGCTCAAAGTGCAGGTTATGGGGAACAAAAATTCCAAGATATCCAAGCGGCTGCCTTATCCGGCAAAGGTGGTAAGGGTAGTAGAGTAGCAAATAATCAAGCAGTAAGGCCTGCAACGCAAGTAAACAGGTTGGCAGCTTCTAGTGGCGGTTCTGCTTTTGGCAGTAGCGGTGGTGCAGGCGGCGCCCGTAGCGGAGGTTCCTCCTCTTTTGGTGTTGGTAGCTCTATGGGTGGCGATAATACTACACGTGCTTTACCGCAGACAGATACCCGGTCTGCTTCAGGTGAGGTTGAGGCCTTCAAATTCGGCAGAGCGGGGTCTATGGGTGGTTTTAATGTCAGTATTGGCGGAGGTTCTGCTGGTGAAGGTAAAGGCAGCGGTGGGCGCGGTGCTATTAATGATGCTATTCAAGCAAATGCTTATTCCACTAAAGCCGTTGCAAGCCAACAAAGTGAAGGTGCTAAATCTTTGGCTTCCGCTGTTTTTGATGGTGCTGATACGGAGACGATCGGCAACACTATAGAAAGTGGTGCAACCATAGGTAAAGTAGCCAGCAGTTTGGGCGGTGGTTCTAATGGAAACAATAATCTCCCTAAAGCTCCAAACCTTAATAATGTGTTCAACGATATAGAAAACCAAATGGAAACCTTGGCAGATTTAAATAAACAAATAAAAAAGAAATATTCCTGGACTTTGGTTTGGACTATTTTATTAGGGTTGCTTGCTTTTTCCTGTACAATTCTTTGTGCTGCAGGTGGATGGCCTGTTTTCCTACCTGCCTTGATAGGAGTCATTGCATGGATGTATAATATGATAGATAACAGGATCGGGCTTGTCAATCCTGCTGAAAACTCTGTCATCGGTATGATACAGCAAATGGGGGATAAAGATAGATTCGGTCTTATAAATGCCGGTATTGATATAGAGGCAAGAATTGCACAAGCTAATTGGTTTGGCGGTACTATGAAGATATTTGGAGGAATTTTGGGTGCTACCGGTATTGTTACCGGACTAACCTATATTCTTGCACAATCGGGCAAATTAGACCGTTTGTTTAAGGGTCTTAAAAATGATGACTTTAATGATAAAGACGGTGAATTCGCAGAATATGAAAAAAATGATTTAGATTGGCTTAGTAATATGGTTAGCGGTGTAAAAGAAAATGCCAAGGGAATATTCTGGAAAATTATTAGAGCGATAAAAAAATAAAGGGTGATTTATGCAAAATTTAAATGATCTTGAAAACAAACAACAAGTAACGGGTCCAGTCCGGACACCGCAAATGCCACAGATGCCGGAAACTGGGCAAAAAGGCCCGTATGGGGTAGAGAATATCCCTCAAATTCCTGAGCCGGGGGTGAGGAAGAAACGTCCACTTTCTAAATACGGAAAGTTTTTTTATGTTGCTTTTGTGATTATGTTGTTTATATTTGCTTTGGTTATGTATATCTCAATTGTTAAAGAAGATACTAAAGCAAGAAAGCAAATTCAGGCTGGTTATGAAAAGGCTTTAAATTCCCCGCAAATGCAACAATATAGATCACAGCAGGCCAAAAGGCAAAGGGAACTTGCAAAGCAAAGAAGATTAAAACAACTTGGCGTTGAAGGGGGTTATCAACCTACGGAGAAAAATGACCTTTTAAAATAGCGCGGAGCTTGAAGCTTATAAAGCACGTTTAAAAGAAGTACAAGAGGAAGAAGCACGCCTTCGTGCTCAAGCTGAAGCTGCTGCCAGGGCAGAGATTCAGGCCCAAGCGAATGAAGCCCGTGAAGAAGCCGGGCAATTATAGTTTTATTCTTTTAGGAAAATTTTATTTATTATCGCTATTATTTGCTGGGCATAAGGGAGTAAAAATAAATTTTTGCTTTACTGATGTAAAGAATAAAGAGGGTTTATGAAACAAGAAACAAAACCTATAGTAAATATAAAACCTGTAAAAAACCAGGAAAATAAAAACCAAAATAAATTCTTTTTGGTTATGTCCTTTATTTTCTTGGGGGCTTTACTTGTAAGTTTTGTTACACCTGTTTATTATGTTCCTCTTTTTAGTAATATTTCTTTAAAGTATGGCCTCTCCGGAGATATTGCAAGAAAGTTAACTTTACTTGATTTAGCTTTAAGTTCCCTCGGGATAGAAACACCTAATATGGCTATTGCCTTTAAAAAACAAAGTGTTGATTATCAGCCTGATGTTTTTTATACCTCTAGGTTTAATACAGACAACTCTAACCGCTTAATAAATGCAAAAAAAACGTATTATTACGAGTATGAAAGAACCCGCAAACGCCCCGATGAAATTGCCGGTATTTATCAAGATGGTAAAGCTGTAAATACCCCGGAAATTGATGGGGAATTAAAAGGCGTTCGTGCTTTACCTAAAGATGATTATTTTGATGATTTTAGTAAGGACGACGGTTTTACCGATTTTACTTACAAAAAAGCAACTGCGACTACTGCCAGCCAAGATGAAGTTATGGGCAGCAAGCGCCGCCAAGTACGCGGAAGTTTTGACAGGGACAACCAAGGGCAAGCAGGGCAAAGCCAAACCTCATCTAAACCTGAGCCTTTACCCGATTTTGCCTATTCTGTTTATAGTTCCGGTGATGAGGTTGAAACACAAATTTTGGAAAACAGCCGCATGATAAAACCGATTATTGCCGGGGAGCTTTTTAGTGTTGTTAAATCAGACGGTGTGACTGACAAAATTATAAGAAACAGAAGTTTTACGGAATCTTTTGCCTCCTTAAACTACTTTGGGGGCTATGACGGCAATATGGGTTTTTATGTTAAAGATAATATGCCTATAGCTAGATTAATAGATTTTTTTGGTTCATCAGGCCAAGATGTGTTTTCAAGTTATTTCTACAGCAATGCCGCAGTGGGTAAGAAATATCTGGAGTCTTCAAAACATCTTTCGGAAATTGCTTTTAACGGGGATGAACCTCAAGAAGAAATTTTAGTTGCCAGAGGTCAAACACAGGACAAAGTACCTACTATTGATCCTTCTGAAATGTCCCCTTTATCATTTGTTCTTACGGTAAAAGAAAATTTGAAGGAGTGCGAAGAAGGCCGCAAACGGTATGAGGAAGTAATGAAACAGGTCAAACCTCTCTATGAAAATGCAAAAGCAGGAATAATTGGTATTTCACAAGATTCTAACAATGTTGCATGGAGAGGTGCACCAGGTTCTTGTAATTCATTTGTCGTTCCGACTTATGGAGACTTAAGTGCCCCCGCAATAAATTTAAGAAGAGATTGGAATTTGTATATGATAGTAGCCAGACAAACATGTATCGCCATAAGGCAAGCAGGAGAAGCTTATGCTAGTTCCTGTAAAATGGAATATAAATTAAAAGATAATACTAAAGATTCATGTGAGGCAATAGATGCTTTGGAAGTAACAGGTGGAACTGATTGGCCAGATGTATTCGGTGGTGGAATCTGTAGAAACGTTGTTAAATGGGCCAGGTCTTCTAATAGCTTTAGTGGTTGTGGTGGAAATGAGAATTTTAATAATCAAAATGAAGCTCGCCAAGATTGTATTACAAAGGTGAATGGTTTATTTAAAGAAATTGACGAAAACTTTCAATTAGAACCCGTATCCGGCTTTATGTTTAATTAGCCTTAAGTGTCTTTCTATTTTTTATTACCGAAGCTAAAACCGAAATACCTAAAATTAGAACTATTGTAAACAAGGAAAGGACCGTCGGCATCTTGTAATAATGCGAAATTAACATCTTTATACCAACAAATACCAAAACCGCCGCAATACCGTATTTCAAATACTCAAATTTACCTGCCATTCCGGAAAGCAAAAAGTAAAGCGACCTAAGCCCGATAATCGCAAAAATATTTGAAGTGTAAACAATAAAAGTATCTTGTGTAACCGCTAAAACCGCGGGGATGGAATCTACGGCAAAAACTAAATCTGATGCTTCAATTACAACAACAGTTGCAAGCAAAGTGGTAGCAAAAAGTTTACCGTTTTCCCTTACAAAAAAATTACCGTTATGTATAGTTTCGTTTATCGGCATTATTTTTTTAAACAATTTTAAAACAGGGTTTTGGGAAGGGTCAATTTTTTCATCTTTACCAAGCAACATTTTGACGGCTGTATAAATTAAAATTAAGCCGAAGATATAAATCATAAAAGTAAAGCGCGTTATAAGTTGTACGCCGATAAATATAAAAATAAAACGCATTACAACCGCCCCTAAAATACCCCAAAGCAAGGCTTTCGGCTGATGGTCTTTAGGAATAGCAAAATAAGTGAAAATCATAATAAAGACAAACATATTGTCTATTGAAAGGGAATATTCTATTACATAACCTGTAAAAAATTCAAGTGCGCTTTGCATGCCCGATGCCAGCCAAATTACGCCCCCGAAACATATGGCAAGCGATACCCAGGCTACGACCATAACAGAAGCATCTTTAATTGAAACATGCCCGTGGTGCTTATTTAAAATAAACAGGTCAAGCCCGAGTGCGATTATTACTACTACCCAAAAGAGGATCCAGAGATATAAGTGGTGTATCATAGATATATTATATAAATTTAATATGAAATTTACATCCGGTAAAAGCGGAAGTTTACAATTGATGTTTTGTGCTAGCGGCGTCTTTTGGGCTAATTTAAATTTTTCTACGGGTAGAATTACCCTTTTCCTAGAGTACCGCAAACTCACTCCGTTCGTTTTACTTCTTGGTACACGTCGTCAAAGAAAAATTTAAATTATCTCCAAAATACTTTCTAGGTGTGAGTTCTTAGTTTGGTTTTATTTTACGTTGTCAAAGTAAAAATCAAAAATTCCGTTTTTTATTTTTTAAAAGTATTTTTATTTTCCCGTCGTAAAAAATGTTCTACTTGCGTTTTTTTTTTTTTTTCT
>CADAFA010000028.1:981-18642 GCA_902787065.1 uncultured Elusimicrobium sp. | reverse complement strand
ATAAACTTGTCCCAATACCGCTTTGACTATAATAATGATTCCCATCATAAACAGTAGCAAATTCATAAAAGGGGCTTAAACTAAAAAGACCGACTTTATCCCTCAAAAGATACCAAACATAAGATAAACCTGTCCCTGCCCCCTGTTTACCGTAACGCTGCCTTAAATGCCTGCCGTAGTCAAGCAAATCATGCGTTTGAACTTTATCTTCAAAAGGTGAACCGAAACTGTTTTGCCATTTTAAGTAAAACAAGAGCAGATTGCGGTTTTTAAATTCAATACTGGTTTTTGCTTCGGTATACAATTTTAGAATTTTATAATCGTTGCCAGCCCATTTATAACCTTGCTCGAAAGAACTTTCCAATTTATATCCGAATTTACGGGCAGTTAAATCCTTCAAAGCTTCTTTTTTATCTGAGAGGCCATAACCAAATAAAGCGCCAAAATTTACGCTGCGCCGCATATCTTTTTGATAACTTGCTCCAACAGTTACGGTAGAATGTATGCCGTCATTAAACTGATCGGCTGAATTTAAGTAAAAATATTTCCCCGTTAAAAAAACTGTAAAATCATTTTTTGTTCTTGCAAGCGTTAAAGATAATGTGTCTTGCTTTTGGTAAATCTCAGAGGAAGGATCATCAAAGTGTTTTTTATCCCGGTCTGAGCCGAAAATACTTTTAATGCTAACCCAATTATGATCATAAAATCGGCGGTAGAAATTTAGGTTTTCAAACTTAAAACTTGCATAATAATCTTTATAAGCACCCCCTAAAATTGCCATTATACCATCTTCACCAAAACCTAAAAAAGTGTAAACCATTTCACCTTTTTTAAAGTAATTACCTTCCACAAGTGTTAGCCCAACCCCTTTTTGACCTCCCCCTGAAATAAAGGCAAGAGGAAAAAGATAGGTCCCGTCATCCCCTTCAATTCTTATAATCAAATTATCTTGCGGTGTTTTTTGAACTTTAAAATCAAGTTTTTTGAAAATACGCATATTATGAAGATTCTCTATTGCCCTTTTATATCGGCCTTCTTCAAATAAAGCGCCTTCTTGTAAAAGAAAGTTATGACGAACAACTTCCGGATCTACACGCTTTGTA
Source organism: uncultured Elusimicrobium sp. (assembly GCA_902787065.1). Classification (GTDB taxonomy): domain Bacteria; phylum Elusimicrobiota; class Elusimicrobia; order Elusimicrobiales; family Elusimicrobiaceae; genus Proelusimicrobium. The sequence continues at coordinate 17,539 of CADAFA010000028.1, read as the reverse complement.
TTGATTTGAATTTTTTGAATAATTTTACCGTTATATTTGCTTAAATCTTGAGTGTCTTGCGTCAAAGCGGCGGAATAGCAAAATATAAGCGCAGATAAGAAAATTAGATATTTTTTAACATTTTTTTTCATACAAATCCCCCAGAACTTTTTTTAAGTAAACTTTTGCATTTACAAAACTGTCTTTATCATTTTTTGCCAAAGCACAAAGTTCTGCCACTCTAAGATTTGTATATTTTTTAAGCACATTATTATTTAATTTATTTTTACCACAAATAAAATTTGTTTGTTTTTTATATTTTTTTGCAAGTTTTAAAATTTCAAAAGGGGCTTTGCCAAAGAGGCTTTGCCAATCCAAGCAGCCTTCCGAAGTTAAAATTAAATCTGCTTTTTTAATTAAATTTTCCGCTTTAATTAATTTAAAAATTTCTTTTGTACCCTTTTTAATTTTGGCTTTCAAAACACCGCACAAAGCTACAGGCAAAGCACCGCTTGCACCGTAAAATTTCTTATCTAAATTTTTACCTATAACTTTTTGAAAATTCCCCAAAGCTTTTTCTATCATTTTAACTTCCTTTTTGTTTGCTCCCTTTTGAGGGCCGTATATTTGTGCGGACCCTCTACTGCCTAATAATTTATTCTCCACATCGCTAAAACAAATTATTTTCGGCAGTTTTAAATTTTTAGGGGCAATAATTTTTTTAAGTTTTAACAAACCCAAAATGCCTAGAGGAACCTGCTTTTTTTTATCGTCAATCAATTTATACCCCAAAGCTTGCAAACATCCTGCACCGCCATCATTAAAAGCAACCCCCCCAAGCCCGATATAAACAGTTTTAACTTTTTTACTTAAAGCCTTTAAAACCATACCTATGCCGAAAGATGTGGCTTCCAAAACCTTTCTTTGCTCAGGCTTAATTTCGGCAAGGCCGGCAATCTGGGCACATTCAATAAAAGCAGAATTTTTATAAATTAAATAAGGGGCTTTTTTTGTTTTGTTTAAAGCATTTTTGGTAGGAAGAAAACATTTCTTTGCTAAGGGAAAAGCATAAGCTATGGTTTCTAAAAAACCGTCCCCACCATCACTTAAAGGAACAAAAGTTATGGGGAATTTATTTTTTAATCTACAAATTTCCCTTGTACCTAAAGAGCCTTTTAAAGCATTAACAAAAAATACTGTTTCCATCAAAAAAACCAACTTGTCTTTAAAGTTATAAGCACACTGGTTTTAGGGGAATTTGAAAATTCTTTCTTTAAGGTGGTATATTTTAGACGGGTCTCAAGGCCTATATTTATGTCTTGTACAGTCCACTCTAAACCAAGCCCGATATTACCACCAAAAACTGTTTGGTTTACATCAGTTGTTTGGGGAGCACTCCAATCCCATACACCCGTAGTTTTTTCATAATAATCGCTATAATTTTTTTCTACTCCTAAAGAAGTTACACTCGCACCACCGGTTAAATAAACCCTAAGAGGATCTTTAGGATTAAAATAAAAATTAAACAAAGCATTAAAATCATAAACTTGGCCGCTAAATTGAACATCTCTTTGCCCCGGTGCAGTTCCATAATCATAACGCGTACTCTTTTTAGGGAGCATACCAAAGGCAAAACCCCCACCGTACCAAAAGCGACTTGTTAACTTGCGCATATAAGCTATGCCAAAAGATATCCCTGTACCGGACACCGCGAAATCTTGGGGCCCACCTAAGTCCGAAATATCAATATTTAATTTTGAATTAAGTACACCCAAGTGTGTGGCAAAATAATTTTTACCATCTTTTCTTTTTTTGTTTTGGTCAAAAGACAAGGCTTCTTCTTTCGCTTTTTGCTCTTGTTCTGCGGGAGTTAAGTCTGCCAAAGCGGATTTATCTTCAGTCTGTGCTTTAATTTGCTCCGGGGTATCCTCATGCATTTTATAAATGTATTTTATTTCTTCCGTTTCTTGCGGTTTTGAAGGAAAAACTTTTTCTAAATCTTCATCAAAGCTTAGGCCGGAAGTTCCCATCGTTGCTACTGCAGCTTTTTGCTTTTTATCTTCCTCTTGCTTTTCCTGTGTTTCTTGTTCTATTTTATTCTCAACGTATTTTTTTTGTTTTGCGGCTTCTTCATAATCATAAATTTCCATTGAAGCTATTTGAGCTACGTCAATATTTACAAGCCCGTTATCCGTATTTAAAGTTAAATTAAAATCATCTAAATCTACAACTGTGCCGACATATTCCCCCCCGCCTTTTAAAAACACACGGTGAAGGTCCGGCATAATTTTTTCTATTTCCCTTTGGTTTAAGGAAATTACGCCATAAGAAGTCTGAACTTTCAAAAGATATTCGCTCCGGTCAATTATTGAACCATTAATAATCAACCCGTTTTTCAGCTTAATGGCTTCACAAAAAGCAGGAATAGTGAATGTTAATGCAAAAATAAAAATAAAAATCTTTTTCATAAATAACCCGCGCCTTGCGCTTAAACAAGGCGCGGTCAATAAACTATTTATTACTTACTGCGTATTTAATCTTTTTAAGAACTTTTAAGACTTTAGCAATAGTAAATAAGATAAGGGCATAAAACAAGTAGGTAATAATAACTTGGAAAGTCCATAAAATTGATTGACCTATGGGTAATTTTTCCTTAATTATTTCATACCAGCCTGAACCCAAAATATAAAGCATTACCAAAATTACGATTATGCTTAACACTTTGTATATCATGGATAAACCTTTTAACCCAAATATTTTGTGGCAAAGGCAAGGTTTTTTATTGCATTTGCAAGATTCTACTGTTTGATTTTCTTGTGTCATAATTTCTCCTTATTTAAGCATTATTTGCTTCTTTTAGTAATTCACAGGCATGCTTAAAACCTGCGCTGTTTGCATTTGTACTGCCTATCATACGGGCAATTTCAAGGGCTTTATCATTTTCCTCTAAAGCCATAACGCTAATAGCGGTCTTGCCCTGTTTGGCAAGTTTTTCCACCTTAATATGCTTATTTGCATAGGCGGCAACTTGCGCCAAATGCGTAACACAAAGTACTTGGCGGTTTTTTGCAAGTTTGGCTAAACTTTTGCCTACAAGTTTGGCCGTACTTCCGCTGATACCTGTGTCCACTTCATCAAAAATCATGGTTTGAACATCGCCGGCTAAAAGTACTTTTAAACCCAGCATTAAGCGAGAAATTTCCCCACCGCTTGCTATACTTCTTAGAGGACGCAAACTTTGCCCGGCATTTGCGGAAAATAAAAATTCCGCTTTATCAAAACCTTTCGGGCCTGGAAAATCTAAAGGCTCTAATGCCGCCTCAAAACGAACTTCGCTAAAACCAAGCGGTTTAATTTCTCTTATTACCTGTTCGCTTAAAAGCTTGGCTGCTTTCTTGCGTTGATTTCTTAAGCCCTCACTACAAGATATAAGTTTTTGGGCCTGCTTTTCAAGTGCTTTGTTTAAAGTTTGAATATTTTGCTCGGCATTTTGTAAGGCATTTAATTTATTTTCAAGTTCCTTTTGCTTTTCAAAAACATCTTCTAAAGACGGGCCGTATTTTTGTTTAATTTTTTTAATTTCTTCTTGGCGGCTTAACATATTATCCAAAACTTGCGGGTCAATATCTAAAGTTTCCGCATAATCAACTAAAGCGGAGGTTATTTCTTGTGCACTGTTTGCGGTTTGGTTTAATTCTTTTGATAAATTTTCAAGGCTTTTATCGGTTTGGGCCATATCTTCCAAAATTTGTGCGGCTTTATTTAAACGTTCGCAAGCGGAACCTTCGCTATCCAATAAATCACACAAATCTTTTGCGCTTTCTTTTAAATGTCCGGCAAATTTTAAAGACGGAAGTTTTTCATTTATTTCTTCTTCCTCGCCTTGCTTTAAAGCGGCCTCTTTTATCTCTTTTAACTGATAGGAATAAAGGTCCAAAAGGCGGGCTTTTTCTTCTTCACTCATTTTGGCGGCATCAGCTTTAGTTTTTAAAATTTGATATTCCTGATAGGCAGTTTCCGTTTCTTTTAAAAGCTTTTCGTTTTTGGCGAAAGTATCAAGCAAAGCCAAATGTTCCGCCGGGTTAAAAAGTTTTTGGTGTTCGTGCTGCCCGTGGAAATCTATTAGAAAATTCCCAATTTCGTTTAACACCTGCACACTATAAGTTTTACCGTTTATTCTAACCGTATTTTTACCGTGTGAATCTAAAGAGCGGTATAAATTTAAATTGTTTGTTAAATTATATTTTTCTTTGATATTTTTAGGCCAAATTACGTCTGCAAAAGTAGCGGCAACTTCCATTTTATTTGCACCTTGTTTGATAAGGCCGCTGTCGCCGCGCGCGCCTAAAACAAAACTTAAAGCTTCAATTACGATTGATTTCCCTGCGCCCGTTTCACCTGTAAAAATATTTAAACCTTTGGAAAGTTCCAAAGTTAAATTGTCAATCAATGCAAAATTTTTTATTTCAATATTTTTAAGCATTTTTACAGTTACCGCCCCAAGTAAGTTTCTGGGTTAAAAGTTTGAAAAAATCATAATCTTCGGCAAAGATTATTTTAGCATTTAATGAGCTTCTTTTGATTTGTACCCTGTCTTTTTTAGATAATTTAAAAAATATTTGCCCGTCTAAACAAAGGTGTGATTCTTCCTGCCCGTCAATAAAAAGCGGGGATTTTAATTTTAAAACTAAAGGCCTTTGCGCTAAAGTGTGGGGGCAAATAGGCGTTAAGGTAAAAGCTTCCAAAGACGGTTCTAAAATCGGGCCGCCGGCAGCTAAATTATATGCGGTGGAGCCTGTCGGTGTGCAAAGCATTAAACCGTCGGCAAAATATTCTTTAAGCTCACTCTTTTCATAGAAAGTATTTAAGTGTATTGCACGCGCTTTATTTGATTTTATTGTACATTCGTTTAACGCGATACCTTTAAAAACATTTTTTTTGTTTCTTATAACTTGCACGTCAATCAAAGCCCTTTCCTGAAGGCAAAATTTATCTGTCTTTAAAGCTTTTAAAAGTTCTTTTAGATTATTCTTTTTATCATAAGTTAAAAACCCGAGATGCCCGAAATTTAGGCCAAGTATTTTTATTTTGCGGTGTGCGGACTTACGGACAATTTTGAGCAAAGAGCCATCGCCGCCAAGCGAAAAAATTAAATCAAAATTTTGATTGATTTTTGAATTATCGTAAGGCAGTATTTTTGTTTTTATATGCTCTTTTTCCAAACTTGTTTTTAAGTCCTTTGCGGCTTTACTGCAACTTTCGCGTTTAGAATTGAAAAAGAGGGCGATAGTCTTGAGTTCCATATACTACTATTCTAGCAAATTTAAGAGGAAGTTTTGGTACCGTAATTATTTGCCGGCTAATTCTTTTTGGTAAATTTTAATTTTTCCGTTCCTAGAGTACCGAGAGTCGCTCCGCTCCCGTTCTTCTTTGTACTCGTCGTTGCGAAAAAAATTAAAATTTCCTCAAAAATACTTGCCGGGTTTCGCGCATAGTTTGATTTTATTAAATTTGCTACATTGCGCAAAGTTTTTGAATACTAAATTTATATCTCAGCAAAACAGAACTGTTGATAAGAACGTACATTAAATATTTTTATCATGTTTTGCAATCAAGTAAACTATATAAAAAGCAAGGAACATAACCAGAAAAAAACAAAAAAGTGTTAATATAAAATGCATAAAATCTCCTAAAAAGCCAAATAAAAACGGCTGCCACCGGAAAGCCTATGACCGACCTTAACCAATAACAGCCGCGATTTATCACTTGCGTGATAAATACTTGGTGCAAAAAAACGGGATTATAAGTTCCGTCTTTTTGCACCCATAACGACTGTTTTCGGAGGTCATAGGTCTGCTTAGCAGAGCCCCGTATTCTGTATACGGTTCCAAAAACAGATTCAAATTTTTATAGGGGTTTTAGCCCTATGTACAGCTACTATTATGATAACAAATTTTTAATAATTATGTCCATTATGTGCAAAAAGACGCTAAAAAAGATACAATATGTTAGTGTACAATGGGAGGAACTATGCAAAACGCAGAAAATGAAAAAAATTATATTGAAGTTTTAGATAAAGGTTTCGTCAAACTTGTTGACTTTATGGGCTCTGATTTAAGGGCAGTAAGTTCTGCGCGTGTTTCCTTCGGCGGCGTAAGTAAAGGGGAAGAAAAAGATAAACTTTTAATCAAATATCTCGTCGAAAACGGCCACCATTCCCCCTTTGAACATTGTTACTTTCAGTTCCATATTAAATGCCCGATTTTCGTCGCGCGCCAATGGATGCGCCACCGCATTTGTTCCTATAATGAAATCAGCGCTCGCTACACTGAAGTCAAAGATGAATTTTATACCCCAACCGAATTTCGCGTGCAAGATATTGCAAACCGCCAGGGCAGTGTGACAAGCAAAGACCTTGATAATAAAGCCTTGCTTGAAATTTATAATAAAAGCATTGAAGCCTCTTATGAAAGTTATAAAAAACTTTTAGCAGCAGGCGTCGCACGCGAAATGGCACGTTGCGTTTTACCCGTCAGCCAATATACGCAGTTTTATTGGACGGTAAATGCGCGCGCTTTGCTTAATTTTATCAGGCTCCGCGCTGATAACCATGCGCAATATGAAATACGTGTTTACGCGGAAGCAATTAAAAAGATTTTTAAAGAAAAATTACCTTGGACCTGGCAGGCTTTTGAAAACTTAACTAAAGAAGAAAAATAGGAGTTTTTATGAGAGTACTCGGCATGATAATGGCAGGCGGTAAAGGGGAACGCCTTTTCCCATTAACCAAAGAGCGTTCAAAACCGGCTGTGCCCTTCGGCGGAAAATACAGAATTATTGATTTCGTTTTATCTAACTTTGTAAATTCAAATATATTTTCCTCTTACATTTTGGTGCAATATCTTTCACAATCTTTGATTGAATATGTCCGTAGTTCCTGGCCGACACAAGGTATCAGTAAAAATCACTTTTTGACCGTCGTCCCTCCGCAAATGAGGCTTGGGGAAATTTGGTATAGAGGTACGGCTGATTCCGTCAGGCAAAATATCAGTTTAATAAATGATTTTGAACCGGATTTAATTGCCATTTTCGGGGCAGACCATATTTACCGCATGGATATCAGCAAGATGATAGATTTCCACATCAAAAATAATGCTGATGTAACCGTTTCCGCAAATGTTGTGTCTTTAAAAGAGGCCCGCTCCTTCGGTGTAATGACGGTTGATAATCAAAACAGAATAATAAATTTTGAAGAAAAACCTGATAACCCGAAATGCATCCCGGGGCATCCTACAAAGGCTTATGCTTCAATGGGAAATTACATTTTTAGTAAAAATGTTTTGCTGAAAATTTTGCAACAAAAATATTGCGATGTTCCTTCTTTGGACTTTGGTAAAAATATTATCCCTGTAATTTTAAAACAATACAGGACTTTTGCTTATGATTTCCCTTCACAAAAATTACCGGGCGTAAAAAGCTATGAAGAACAAGGCTATTGGCGCGATGTAGGAACAATTCAAGCCTATTGGCAAGCGAATATGGATTTGCTTGGCGCAAAACCGAAATTTGATTTAAATAACCCTTTATGGCCTATAAATACTTCCGTCCATAACTTGCCGCCAACAGCTTATATCGGCGGGGAAGTTATAAACAGTACCCTCAGCAACGGTTGCAGAATCAATAAAAATACTGTAATTAAAAACAGCGTTTTAGCCAGCAATATTATTGTTGAAGAAGGCGCAGTCATTGAAGACAGTGTTATTATGGACAGTTGCGTTATCGGCAAAAACTGCCATATTAAAAAAGCAATTATTGACCGCTTTAATACTTTGCCGGCCGGAATGAAAGTCGGCCTAGATAAAGAGGAAGACAGTCAAAATTACTTTATTGATCCGTCGGGCATTGTGATTATTCCGCGCGGCAGAACAAAGTTTCTATAATGGAAATAAATTTCTTTTATCAAACCGCTTTGCCGCCTTATTACAAAAAAACAAAATTGTATAAGGCGGCAGTTTCTTTTGCAACCCGTAAACAAAAAAATAAATTTGAAACAGTAAATATTGTAATTGTTTCGCCTAAAGAAATTTTAAGAATCAATAAGGAATTTTTGGGCCACAATTATGTAACCGATGTTATTACTTTTGAAAATCTTTCACCCGTAAATAATAAAATTTACGCAGATATTTTTGTTTGTTTTGAGCAGACAAAAAAGCAAGCTAAAGAACTTGGCAAACATTACCGCAAAGAATTTTTAACAGTCATAATTCACGGTATTTTACATTTAATCGGTTATGATGATGACACACTTAAAAAACGTGATGAAATGAACGCCGTTGCCGAAAATATTGCAGAAAAGTTTTTAAAGAAAAATTAATTTATAATTCCGGGCAATTATAGTAATTATTTGAACCTGAACTAATATTATCCTTTGTGCAATTAAATACTTCTGTACATAAATTATTTGTCCCAATACCAGCATTATAATAACACATTATTCTTTTATAATCATGCCGAAATCCTGACCCAAAATATTTGTCGTCATTAATCATTGCTGCAATGAAATTGTTGCTAAACCACAAGACACTTTTATCATTAGATATACAATCAGATATATTAAAATATCCTTGATATTTAGGGCAATTATGCTTTGGAAAGCCGCTGAAATCTATATCTAATTCTCCAAATGAATCAGCATATCTATTATTAGTTAAATAAAATCTTTGTTGCGCCTCTGCTAATGCTTTCACGTTTAATATTAATTGTTTTGCCTCTGCTTTTACAACTGCTTTACGATATTTCGGCAAAGCTATTGCCGCAAGTATACCTATAATTAAAACTACTACCAATAATTCCAAAAGATATTTTAAAAAAAAAAAAAAAAAACGTCAAGTACTTTTTTACCGTCGGGAAAATAAAAATATATTATTTTACAAAACGAAAAACTACCGCGAGTTTATGCTCGCGGTAGTTTTTTGTAGTCAATCAATAAGCTTTATTTTGCTACTTCTTCATCCGGTGGAGGAGGTAAGGTTTCCCCTTTAGCAAAAGGGCAAGCTTCTTTATCACCTTTTTCTCCTTTGGCACAAGGGCAACCTTTTTCACCTTTCATACCTTTGCGAGCTTTATTCCAAAAGCCTTTACCATGATGTTTCGGACCTTTAAAACCTTCCCCGTCTTTAAAAGGCGGCCTAAATAACATGGGCTTTTCGCCGGAGATAATTTTCTTGGTTATTTCGTCGACATGTTTAGTTTTGGCTTCTTCGGTTTTCATTTTTTCAAGTTTCGCTTTCATTTCAGTAACACGTTTTTCAAGTTGGACATTACGTTCTTCCATTTGTTTCAAATGCTTATCGTAATTTGCGGCAACCTTTTCCTTAATTTGTTTTTCAATAGCCGGTTTTTTCTTGTCAGACGCTTTATTTCCTAGAATTCTTCCATATAAGAAAACAGATCATCAAATTCTGTTTCCAAATCTGTCAGGTCAGTATCCATATCTTCTAAATTTAAACTTACAGGTTGTTTAATACTAACCAATGGCTTTTTAGTTGTAAACTCAAAAGCCGTAAAGCCGATAGCAAGTGCAAAAGCACCTATTGCAAAGGCCGGATAAACCCATCTTAAACCAGGTATACCTTTAAGGAAACCGAATTTAAAACCGTCTGTTTTAACTTCGGCTTTTACCTCAGCAGGCATACAAAATTCCGGGGCAGTCTTGGGGGCAAGACTTGCTGTTGTTAAAGCGCAAATATGCAAGATATTTTGGCACTCTTTACAAGTTTTTAAATGCTCCAAAAAAGCCTCTGTTTTAGAATCTTCAAGTTCACCGTAGGCATAGAGCAAAGCATTATTTTCTTCTTTACAAGGCATATTCTTCCCCCAAACTTGATTGTAATTTTTTAATTGCTCTGTTTAAACGCGCTAATGCTGTGCCAAGCGGGCAATTTAAAACTTCTGCAATTTCTTTAAAACTTAAATATTGACGAAGTAAAATAATTTCTTTATCTTTTTCAGGCAATTCCTCAATTTTAGCAAGAATATTATCTAAAGAAATTTTTGACATTACTTGCTTTTCCGTATTTTCTTTAGAGGGGAAAATGTCCGCGCTTTCGTCTTCCGGTAAACTTGCAAATTTACTTCCGGCGCGGAAATAATCCGTTATTTTATTTCTTGCTACCGTAAAAAGCCAAGCTTTAAAATTACCTTCTTCGTGATAATCTTTAAGTTTTGTTAAAGCTTTTACCAAAGTATCTTGGTAAATATCCTGAGCGGCGGCCTCATTTTTAACACTGTAAAATATAAAGGAATATAAACTTTCTTTATATTGGTCTACAAGTAAGCCAAAGGCCTCGCCGTTACCGCTTTTTACTGCTTTAATTATTTCTTGCTCGTTTATCTCTTTCATACTAGTTAAACGCAGATCCCCCAAATTTTATTGCATTGTGCGGAAACAGTATAAAAATTCACCTATTTATTTTTTAAATAATTGTTCATTATTTTGAATAAATCTGTGTTGTGGAAAACATTATCTTTTATGGCTGAATTATCACCGTAAAAAACTACAAATAACGGGGCATTGGTATGTTTTTTTGTCGCCCAAAAAACACCCTGCTTTTCCCAATAAGTTTTGAAAGCTTTTTTTAAATCATTTATGCCGTCAAGGAAGTCAAGATTTTCTTTGTAACCTAAATCTTCCTTAAATATTTTTTTAATGGTATCGGAATTTTTTTTATCTTCCGGCAAAGCTTTATATTTTTGTTCTACTTCGTAAACAAAACTTTTGCCGCTGTCAAGTTTGCTAAATTTTTCAAAAGCATTATAATCGTTTTCACTTCCTTTGGTCGGTTTATAATATGCCATACCGAAACCGCCGGTATCGTGGTCAGCCGTTACGATTACGAGGGTGTTTTTGTTTTTATCTGCAAAATTTTTGATATAAGCAAGTGTTTCGTCAAATTCCAAAAGTTCCCGTAAAACAGTTTGCGGGGCATTTTCATGGGCTACCCAATCTATAAAACCTGCTTCAACTAAGAGAAAAAACCCTTTGTCATTTTTAGATAAAACTGAAATCGCCTTTTTCGTCATATCAAGCAAATTCGGCCCTTGCCAATCTGCCGGCGGATAAGGCGGCAAATATACGGGGGCAAATAAGCCCAAGATTTTCCCGTCGTTTAGGCTATTCATTTCTTGTTTTGTAAAGGCTAATTTGTAGCCGCTGTTTATAACTTTAGTTAAATTGTCATCTTGTTTGGCTTGGCCTTTTACTTCTGAAATATAAGGCACACGCGCTAAAATATCAGCATATTTTTTATTTTCCAAATCTGTTTTTGATACAAAATAATCTAAACCGCCGCCTAAAACTAAATCAGGTTGGGTAACTGTCATATCTTCAATAATACCGTCGCGCAATTTCCGGTTTAGCTGATGTGCATAGAAAGCGGCCGGTGTGGCATCCAAGACATAAACATCAGTTAAAACGCCGGTAGCTAACCCTTTTTGTTTTGCATTGTATAAAACACTGTTTACTTTTTTACCTTCGGCATTGACACCCAAAGCTTCCGGGTATGTTTTTGCGCCTGTTGCAAATTGTGTTGCGGCCGCAGCGGAATCTGTAACTATACTTTCCGCCGTATAATTGAGGACAATTCCGTTTTTACCCTCATTAAGCATTTTTTCTAAATTAGATTTTTTATCTTTATATGGGCTACTGGGTGCAAGGCGCGCATATTCCATTAAATGCCCCATCAAGTGGGGGCCTGTTCCATCAGCAATAACTAAGATTACATTTTTCTTTTCTTGCTGATTTATATTTTTAACCTGAGCATTGTGGCAAGCGGCAAATAAAAAAATTACTGCAAATAAAATTGATATTTTTTTCATAAATACCTCTCTTTGAATTATAGTAATATTATATATTTTTTGAAATAAAAAGACGTTTTATGTATTTCCAATTATACGACGAAGGGGTTAATATTTTTATATCAAACATCTCAAAATTTGGTAAAATGAATTATTAGATTTGTGTTTGCTGGGGTGCTGGAACTGGTATACAGGATAGTCTCAAAAACTATTGCCCACACGGGCTTAGGGGTTCGAGTCCCCTCCCCAGTAAAATTTGAAAAGCCACTCTTTATGGGTGGCTTTTTAAATTTTGTGGGGAAGAAAGCAAACTGCTTTGCTTTCGTGGGGACGAGAAGGCCGGAGCGATGTTTTTGTTTGAGCGAAGCGAAAGGCAAAAACCGCGAGGCCAGGGTTGGAGGAAAATTCCGTCAGGAATTTTACCGTAAACCGAGTCCTCTTTATGGGTGGCTTTTTAAATTTTGTGGGGAAGAAAGCAAACTGCTTATGTTAATTTATCACAATAGCACTTTAAATTTTATAAAATATTTTTATGAAGTTTGCCTATTATTTGGTTTTTATTTTTTTAACTTTGTTTACCCCCTTAGCTTTCGGAGGCAGTGAGCCATGGGGACTTTTTACCTTTAATTTAACCTGCCTCGCCTTCAGCGGATTTATTTTATTTAAAAATAAAAATTTTATAATAACTTCTCTCTCAAAAACAATTTTATCTTTGTTAGGTTTCATAATTTTACTTGCCTTTTTGCAACTTTTTAATCAACACAATTTTTTACAAAAACCGGCTTATTTCCCTTTTACTCTGTGCCGTTATTATTCTTTTGAAGGACTGTCTTTACTGTTTTCCTTATCAATGTTATTTTTTACCTTAACGCAAATTACAAAACATTCCGACGAAATAAAAAATTTAATCTCATTAATGACGATAAATGCCGTAATAGTTGCCCTAATAAGCATAGGCTTTAGAACGGAGTATATACAATATTTCAGCGGGACGAAAATGCTTTCTGCTTTTGGGCCTTTTGCAAGCAGGAATCACGGTGCACAGTTTGTAATGATGTCTTTCTTCCTTTCACTGTTTTTATGGTTACCTCATTTTATTTTAGTTAAAAAACAACGCTTGCCTAAAAGAAATATTTATTATTTCATTTCCAGTATAATCCTTTTTGCCAGCGTTTTTGCCACCCACTCTCGCGGCGGAGTTATTGCTTTAATTTTGGGCTTATTTGTTTTGTCTTTTTTATGTATTTTATATTCGAAGAAAAAGAACCATAAAAAAATTATGAACCTAACAATACTGACTCTTGCTTTTATGGTATTGATACACTTAATAATAACCTACAGTTCCCTAATCGGTTTAAGGCAGTTTTGGGGTGGTTCGGATAATGCAAGGCTCGGTTTATATTCTGCGGCAATTAATATGCTAAAAGATTTCCCTTATACCGGTGTAGGTTTTGATGCCTTCAGTGCAGCAATAGACGCCTACATCCCTTTTGCTTTAAGAGAATTCCCCCGTTATTTACATAATGACTGGCTGGAGCTTTTATTAAGTTTCGGATACATTGCGGGTACAATAATTTTGTGGCTTGTATTTGTGATAATTTTTGATATAACAAAACTCTTTAAAAACCTAGAACCTAAAAAACAAATACGTTTATTTATTTTGTGCGCCGGCTTAACAGGTTTTACTTTTACGGGAATTGTAGATTTCCCTTTCCATTTGCCCGCTTGCGCAGCTTTGTTTTTTATAACTTTAGCTTTTGTTAGTGCAAATTCTTTTAATAAGGAAATAACCGAAAAACACTTGCCAATAGCCTTAAAACTTATTTTAATTTGTTTATCTTTATTTTTACTTTGGCAAAATTTCCAATATGTTCGTGCATGGCGTAATTTTGTTTTTGTAAGGCAGTTTGCCCCGCAAATACAGGCAACAAAATTAAGTAAAAGTATAGAATATTATCCCTCCCCCAAATACATAAGGCATGCCTTAATCGGAAAGTATAAAATGTTCAAAAGCAAAACTGTTACAGAAGAACAACGCCGAATAATAAAAGAAGATATTCATTTTCTGGCAGCTTTTTATTTAAAGCAATATCCTAAGGATACAACCCTATCCCGCCTTTTTATTTTAACTAAATAATTTAGTATAATATATTTATGCTGAAGTATTGGAATTTTACTTTATTTATTTCACTCTTTTTATTATTTACAGCCTGTAGCGGTAAAACAGTTGTAAAGAATACTAATGCTATTATTTCTAATCAGCAAATATCTAAAGAAATTGAAAATTTAAAAAATTCCCAAGACTATTTAATACAAGCCGGTGATTTGGTGGAAATCAAAGTTTATAAAGAAGAAGATATGGACCGAACCTTAAGGGTGGCAACTAATGGCTCCATAACTTTTCCGCTGATTGGCAATATTAAAATTGCAGGCTTAACCGTAAGCAGCGCAGAACAAAAACTTGAAGATGCTTTGCAAAATTATTTAAAAACCCCGTCAGTTTCCTTTCTGATAAAAGAATATGCAAACAAAACAGTTTATGTTTTAGGACAGGTTAAAAAACCTTCCTCAATTGCTATTTTGCCAGAAAAAACTATGACCTTACTTGAGGCTATAACCTCCGCCGGTGGTTTTACTGATGTTGCGGCAATTTCAAAAGTAAAAATTTTACGCATGGAAAACGGCGTACAAAAATCAATTGAGGTAGATGTTTCCCAAATTACAAAAGAAGGCAATAAGCAATATGATGTGTCTTTAAAGCCGGCTGATGTGGTTTTTGTCCCGCAAAGTTTATTTTAAATTATGAACGAAATTCAACAGGAAGAAACTATTGACTTTTCTTTTTACCTTCAAGCCCTTTTAAAACATTGGCGTTTGATTGCTTTGATGTTATTTTTCGGAATTATTGGGGCTGTATTAGTTAATTCTTTGATGCAACCCCGCTATAAAGCAACAGTTTTAATGATGATTGACAGGGAAAATTCCGGCCGTATAGAACAATTTTCTTTTGGTTCATGGACAAGTGATGAAGATTATTACAGAACGCAGTATAAACTCTTAGAATCAAAAACTTTACTTGAGAAGGTATATAAAGATTTAAATCTATCTGAAGTTCTTGAGTTTTCAAAAGGATGGAAAAGTTTAAAAGACAGCTTGTCTATTTCCCCTATAACACGCTCAAGATTGGTGGAAGTTACTGTTACTTCTTATGATAACCAACTTGCTACCAAAACTGTTAATTATTTAGCTAAATCTTTTGCTGCACAAAATATTAAAAACCGTTTATCTATGGCCGGGGAAGTAATTGCCGCTTTAGAAAGTACAGAAAAAAGCCCCGAACAACAAGAGCTTTTAAACTCTCTCCCGCAAATTGTCAACAGTGATTTTATTAAAGGCTTAAAAAATCAAGAGTTAGCAAAATCAAGTGAGCTTTCCCATCTGCTTGGTAAATATACAGACCAACACCCGGAAGTTATTTCTATAAAAAAACAACTTGCTACAATACAACATATTATTGACAGGGAAACTAAAAGATTGCTGCAAAGTATTAAAATTGATTTGTCAGGCCAATTTTCTGCAAATAATATAAGAATTATTGATGAAGCTATTGTTCCGGAAAGACCTTACAGACCGCGCAAACTCTTAAATATTGCTATTGGTTTGGCAGCTGGTTTAATTTTAGGTATAATTGCCAGTTTACTTGCTGAGTTCTTAAGCCAAACGGTAAAATCAGCAAAAGATGTGGAAGAGGTTTTAAGACTCCCGTTGCTTGGTTTTGTTCCCCATGAAAAACAAAGAAAAGGCTTTGAAGAGTACCGCATAATGTTAAAAGAAGGCAATGTGTTGACCGCAGAAAATATAAGAAATATACGCACAATGCTTGGTTTTTCTTTAAATGCCGGTAAAATTAAAAGTTTATTAGTAACAAGTTCTTTACAAGGGGAAGGAAAAACATTTTTATCTTCTTCTCTTGCGACGGCTTTTGCACAAACCGATAAAAAAGTTCTATTAATTGACGGTGATTTAAGACGCGGTCGCTTACATAGAATTTTTAAACTTTCCAACGAAAAAGGCTTAAGTTCTTTATGGACTGAAGGGCAAACTTTGGAAGGAGCTAAAAAGAATATTCAGAAAACTGATGTTAAAGATTTATTTGTTTTGACTTCCGGTGCAAGGCCTGCAAATTCCTCTGAACTTTTAAGCACACCTGTTTTGAAAGATTTTATTGAAAGTTTATTTGATTCTTTTGATTTGATTCTAATAGACTGTCCCGCTTCTTTACCTGTTGCAGATACTTTCCTTTGGGGCCAAATTGTTGATAAAGCAGTTTTCACCGTTAAACAAGGGAAAACTTCCGTCAAGAGTGCTAAGTTTACCCTAGAACGCATGAAACAAGCAAACATTAAAATTCTTGGTTGTGTGATTAATAACTGCCACCAATCAGGAACCCCTTATGGAGAATATGGGTACTACACTAGTTATTATAACGACAAAAAATAAGAAAGTTTTATACGTTATTTTCCCGCATTATATAAAATAATATCTTGTTTTAAATTCTCTTATTTTTACATAACAAAATTTTTTCAAAAGAATGTTCATTGGGTTTACATAAACAGTTTGACTTTATTAAGTTAAAATTTACTTCTTTTATTTTTTCATAAACTTTTATTTTTACGACGACGGCTTAAATTTGTACTTGACAAGCTTTTTTTTTTTTTTTTCT
>CADAFA010000028.1:0-916 GCA_902787065.1 uncultured Elusimicrobium sp. | reverse complement strand
GCTGTATAAATAAAATTTGGAGAAAATAAAATGAAAATAAAAAGTAGTGTCAAAGGTTTTACATTATTGGAATTATTAGTTGTAGTTTTGATTATCGGTATACTAGCGGGTATTGCTTTACCTCAATATAAAACGGCTGTACTAAAAAGTAAGTATGCAACAATGAAAGATATTGTTAGAGTTGTAACTGAAGCCGAGCAAAGATATTATATGATATACAATGAGTATACTACAAACTTTAATGATTTAGATATTAAATACAGTGGTCTGACTCAGAGTGGCAAGGCATATTATTTTAAAGGTGGGAACTGTGCACTGCATTGGTGGGGTAAACCAAATCAGGGCATTATTTGTATTTTAACCACCACCACCCCCCAATTATCTATTGAATATATTTATAGAACTTCACATAAGGATTGCAGAGTCATATATATACCAGACAATAAAGCAAATACACTTCAAGATGCAATTTGTAAACAAGAAACAGGAAAAAGTAAACCAACTTACTCCGATGGTGAAAGCAATGTTTATTATTATTGATAAAAAAATAGTACTTAATTTTTTTACAATTATTTTTGAGAAAATTTAATAAAAATATTTCGTTATATTTTCGCCCCACACTTTTTGCTTGCAAAAAGTGGGTGGGAGAATTAAAGAGGGGGGTAGTGTAAAATAAAAGTATTTCCTCATTTTATACTACCCCCACCCTGTATCCCTCCACCCACTTAAAAGTGTGGGAGGGAATTATAGGAAGTATTTTTATTTAATAAAGCCAAACAATGCTCGCACACCTGTCAAGTATTTTTGAGGAAATTTTGTTTTTACTGCGACGACAAGTACCAAGAAGAACGGGAGCGTAGCGACTCTCGGTACTTTAGGAGCTGAAAAACTAAAATTTACCAAAAAGAATTTGACA
>CADAFA010000027.1:11774-26072 GCA_902787065.1 uncultured Elusimicrobium sp. | reverse complement strand
ACACCTAGTTATCATCGTTTACGGCTAGGACTACCGGGGTATCTAATCCCGTTTGCTCCCCTAGCTTTCGTGCTTGAGCGTCAGTAAAGGCCCAGAAGACCGCCTTCGCCACCGGTGTTCCTCCTGATATCTACGCATTTCACTGCTACACCAGGAATTCCGTCTTCCTCTGCCTCACTCAAGAAATTCAGTTTCTGTTGCAGTTTCTGGGTTGAGCCCAGAGATTACACAACAGACTTAAAATTCCGCCTACGCGCGCTTTACGCCTAGTAATTCCGAGTAACGCTTGCCACCTACGTCTTACCGCGGCTGCTGGCACGTAGTTAGCCGTGGCTTATTCACAGGGTACCGTCATTTGTTTCTTCCCCTGCAAAAGAAGTTTACAATCCGAGAACCTTCGTCCTTCACGCAGCGTTGCTGGATCAGACTTTCGTCCATTGTCCAAAATTCCCCACTGCTGCCTCCCGTAGGAGTGGGGCCCGTATCTCAGTGCCCCCGTGGCCGGTCGCCCTTTCAGGCCGGCTATCCGTCGTCGCCTTGGTAGGCCGTTACCCTACCAACTAGCTGATAGACCATAAGATCGTCCGAAAGCGAAAAACCTTTAAGAAGAAAGCGATGCCGCTTTCCAATATTATGGGGTATTAGCGAACCTTTCGGCCCGTTATTCCCCACTTTCGGGTGGATTTCTTATGTATTACTCACTCGTCTGCCACTAGAATTATTCAATGTATTGCTACATCGAATAATCCCCGTTCGACTTGCATGTGTTATGCACGCTGCCTGCCAGCGTTAACTCTGAGCCAGGATCAAACTCTCCATTAAAATTAAAAACCGTTAAACAATTTCTTGCTTAATGATTTTTAATCGCTTAACGAAGATTTGTTGACTTATGACTCTATAGTTTGTACTACTCTTTTGAATTTACGTTGGCTTATATATAAGGTATATATAAGTTAATTGTATGAATGTCAGTTTAATTAAGTTCCATCAGTATAACTGATTTCTCTTGCTTCAAACTGCCCATTCGCACATTTGCGATCAAATTTTCAGAGAGCGAAATCTCCTTGGCTGTTTTCCTTCCGGATTAACAACCTGGAAATTTTTAGCTTTTCTCATAACCGTTTTTAGGTTATAAGAATATTATATAAAATTTTTCTACGTTTGTCAAGTATTTCTTTTTTACCGTCGAAAACTTGACTTTTAAAATCCCTAAACTTTTGCTTAGGGTACTGATTTTTAAACTAGCATGACCTGCTTTAAAATCTGTTAAAAACTAAAAAACTAAAAAGATCAAATTTATTTTTGTTACTTATATTATAGCATTTATTTTTAAGCTTGTCAATATTTTGTTTCAAGGTCTTAAATTTGCTTTTAAATATTTTAGCAATTATTTAGGGGGTTGTCAAGCGCTATGCTGATGCAACGCCGAAAAGTTGCTTTATCTATATTTTAGCAGATGATTTAAGTTTGTCAATTACTGTTTCAAGGTCTTAAACTCGCTACCTATATATTATAACATAAAAAGAGCGAAATGTCAACCCCCTTTTTTTATTCCTTTTAAAAAAGGGCTGAACTTTTACTGCTCTGCAGAGGTACTTTTGTACTTGCGATATATAAAGTATACTACAATTTTTTTAGTTTGTCAAGGGGGTAAATATGAAGTCTGCAACTTTTATTCTTTGCCGCCTAAGTCTTTTTGGTAAATTTTAGTTTTTCCGCTCCTAAAGTACCGAGATGTCGCTTCGCTCCACGTTCTTCTTGGTACTCTTCGTCGCGGAAAAAACTAAAATTTTCTCAAAAATACTTGCCGAGTTTTAGTACTCGGTTTGGCTTTATTTTGTTTTGCTTAATTTTTTAATTAACATTTCTGCCATTTCTATAATAATTTTATTCTTGGGGTGAAGTTTTAAAACAGTTTTACAATCAGACAGTGCCTTTTTCTTCTTATTTGTAAGAGCATAAAAAGAGGCTCTTTTCATATAGTTTTCAGGGTTATTTTTATCTTTATTTATTGCTTTTGTATATATTACTTCTACTTCTTCAATTAAATTATATCTCTCACATATACTAATAATATCATTAAGAATATAACAGTTACGGATTCTTTTATAATCTTCAGAGGCTTTTTTATATTTTTTTACCTTCCCATATAACTCTGCACGGACTAAATAAAACTCTTTTACAGTGGGATATTTTTTTATCAATTCATCAAATTCTTTTATTAGTTGTTTAATATCTTTTATCATAAGTTTACCTCATTATTTAAATTCAGCCAATTAAAAACGGCTATTGCATTTAAGTGTATTCAATGCCTTAAAGACAACAGCCGTGGTTCACCTAAAAGGTGAACTCTCGACACACATAAATAAGGGGATCAGCCAAATTTATGCGTGTCTCTTACGAACTGTTTTAGGATTTGAATACACCTTAAACAAGGGCAATCTTGTTAAACAAGATCTCCGAAAACAGATTTAAGTTCTATTAGGGGTTTTAGCCCTACATTAATAGATAACCTCTTAACTTAGTATAGCATTTTTTAGTAAATAAAAGGTAACCTTATCCCCCATCCGTCAAGCAAAAAACAAGTTTTTGCTTGCCACCCTCCGCCCGTCCACGACGGGTGAGGGCAATGAAGAATAATAATTGCAAATTTCCTAATTTACTTAAAACATCAAATTTGTCGGGAAAGAACCCAACATACTCTGCGCTTGTAGAAACAATAAATAAGTCTTGTAACAAAACCAGCCTGTTAAGGCAAGGAAAATAAAAGTATAAATAATTTTCGCCGGGCGTTTTAAAGCGGGCGAACGCCAAACAAAATATAAATTTAAAGGCCCGAGTATAAAGAAAAGTAAAATAATGCCGATATGCTTATAATATAAAGGTATATGTTTGCCTTGGCCTGCACCGCAATATTTGCAGTAATTATCAAATTCGCCAATATCGCTTTTACATTTCCAACAAATCATATTTCAATACCTTTTGCACGTAAAGTCCTTTTGATTTTTGAACGTGTGCGTGCCATTTTTGCCGCCTCAAGCCATTGGCGTGTAGGTTCGGCATTTTTGCGGGTTTGAATTTCGCAAATATCGCCGCTTTTTAATTCATAAGTCATTTTTACCATTTTACCATTAACTAAAGCGCCACTGTAATGCTCACCGATTTCGGAGTGGACTAGATAAGCGAAATCTAAAGGTGTGGCATGTTCGGGTAAGACTTTAACTTCGCCTTGCGGAGTGAAAACAAAAACCTGTTTTAAATTAATATCTGTTTGGAAACTTTCAATAAATTCACGCGGTGCAGTTAAGTCGCGCTGCCATTCAATCCATTGGCGTATCCAATTTAATTTTTCATCTAAATTTGGGTCTTCTTTTGAGCCGAGTTTGTACCGCCAATGCGCCGCGATACCATATTCGCAAGTGCGGTGCATTTCTTCCGTTCTGATTTGAACTTCAATAAGCGAGCCTTCATATATAATAGTAGTATGTATGCTTTGATACATATTCATTTTGGGCATTGCAATATAATCTGTAAAGGTGCCGGCAAGCGGTTTAAAGTTTGCGTGCAAAGCACCTAAAGCGCGGTAACAATCAAGTTTTGTTTCGGTAATAATTCTGACACCGAGCAAATCTTGTATCGACGAAAACGGTATATCGTGGCTTTGCATTTTACGGTAAATTGAATAGTAATTTTTTACACGCGCAAGCAAGCGGTGCGGAATTTGTTCTTTATTTAGAACACCGTCCAAAGCTGTTTTAAAAGATTCAAGTTTTTTATTTAAATTTTCAGAACGCGCCGCAACACCTTTTACAATTTCCTCATATTCCGCAGGATGCAAATATTTAAAAGATAAATCTTCAAGTTCATTTTTTAAAGTAAATATTCCAAGACGTTGGGCTAAAGGGGCGTACAAAGAAATTGTTTCCTGTGCTTTTTCAATTTGCCTTTGTTTTGGGAGTGCGTCAAGCGTCTTCATATTATGTGTACGGTCGGCAAGTTTGATTAAAATAATCCTGATATCATGGGATACAGATATTAACATCTTGCGCCAATTTTCAACGGTTTCTTCGTCTATTGAAGTGCTTTCAAGTTTGTCAATTTTCGTTAAGCCTTCTACCATTAAAGCAATTGTTTTATTAAAATTTGTTTCAATATCTTTTACGGTTGTAGGGGTATCTTCAACAGTATCATGTAAAAGCGCGGCAGCGATAGTATCTGCATCAAGTTTATGTTCAAGCAAAATTTTTGCCACTTCGCAACAATGGATAAAAAACGGTTCACCCGTCAAACGCTTTTGTTCTTTGTGGGCTTCTTCCGCAAACTTATAGGCCTTTTCGATAATAGCGGTATCTTGCGTACTATATTGTTTAAAGCCGTCAATAATTTGCTTTAATTGGTCTTGCATAAATCCTCTAAAATAACTTGAGCAGATTGTTTTGCAACAGGAGGTGCGCCAAGTTTGTTCCTAAGTTCAAGCATGGTTTTACGCATATTTAAATATTTGCTTTCATCGCCTAAAATGCAAAGAATTTCTTTTGAAATTGCTTCGGGGTTAACGTCTTGTTGTATAAATTCACGTACTACTTCTTTATTGCTTAAAATATTTACTAAAGATATAAAACGCACTTTGATTATTGCGCGCACTATCGCATAAGTTATGAAAGATGTTTTGTAAACAACACTCATCGGTAAACCCAGCAAAGCATTTTCCAAAGTTGCGGTGCCGGAACAGGTTAAAACAAAATCCATAGTGCGCCTGATTTTAAAATCTTTTTCACGCACAATTTGCATTTCTTCTTTGCTTGCACCGGTTAATTGATAAAGTTTTTCATCGGTAACTTCGGGCACTGCAAACATAAAGCATTTTGCGTTTTTGTAAACTTTTTTAATTTCTTTAAAAACATCAAAAAATATTTTACTATGCTTTTCAATTTCCGCCGGGCGGCTGCCAACCATTAAACCGAATTTCCAATCCACATCTTTGCCTTTTTTATAAGACACTTCAAGCGGTTCTGGAACTGTATCTAAAAGCGGATTACCGAAAAATACGGGGTTGCCGCCGTATTCTTCATAAATATCCGCTTCAAACGGGAAAATGACAAATTGCTTTCTTGTAAGACGGACAATTTCTTTCGCGCGGTAACGCCTTGAGGCCCAAACTTGCGGGCAAACATAATAGTAAGCGGGAATATTTTCCGCTTTTGCAAGTTTTAAAATTTGATGGTTAAAACCGTAAAAATCGACGGTAATTACCGCTGAAGGTTTTGTTTCTTTTAAATAATTTTTGACAAGTTTATAAAGGTTAAGCCATGTTGGAAATTTTTTAATTACGGCGTCAAAACCGGCTGCACCTTTGGTGATAAGGTCGTACAAATAATTATCACTAAGCGCTTTCATGCGAAGGCCGCCGATAGTATCAATTTTGATTTCCGGCGCGAGTTCCTTTAAAGCTTTTATTAAATTTGATGCATGGACATCGCCGGAAATATCACCGGCTACAACCAATATTCTTTTTTCGTTTGCCATATATAAATTATAGCATTAAATGGTATAATTTAGGTATGAAAGAAAGAACTTTAATCTTAATCAAACCCGATGCCATAAGCAAACGCTTAACAGGCATTATTCTTGACCGTATTGAGCATTTAGGCCTTGATATGAAAGCTGCAAAAGTAAGAATTATGACGGAAGAACTGGCCCGCGAACATTATTCTAACCTTGCAGGAAAACCGTTTTTACAAGATGTAATTAATTTTATGCGCGGTGATTATAATGGCATTAAAGACCACCGTATTTATGCTTTTGTCTATGAAGGCGAAGATGGAAAATGCTGCACCAGATACTATCCGCGGTGCTTTCGGTTATACTAAAGGCGAAACAATGTTTAACTGTGTTCATGCCTCCGGCACACCGGAAGATGCTAAGCGCGAAATCGCCCTTTGGTTTAAACCTGAGGAGATTATTGCCTAATGCGCAAAGTCTTTCTACTTATTCTGTCTTGCTTAACTATTACAACTGTTTGGGCTCAAAATAATATTACTTTGAGTACCAATGACGGTTGGGCTGTTGCGGGTACTTTTTACAGAGGTGAAAGTGAAAGATGCGTTATTTTATTGCACGACTTGGAAAAGAGCCGTGCGGAATTTGCTACCCTTACCGAAAAATTACAAAGTGAAAATTTTTGCTACCTCTCCATAGATTTAAGAGGGCATGGTTTTAGCACCAATAAAGGTAAATATGAAGAGTTTGAAAAGACCGGCCAAAAAAATGAATTTAACAAAATGCCCGAAGATGTTTATAGTGCAATTAAATATTTAATCGGTAAAGATTTCAGTGAAAATAATATCTATCTTTTAGGAACAGGGCTTGGTGCAAATGTTGCAGGGAAAAGTTTAGAAAAATATTCTAATATCGCCGGAATTTTAATGTTAACGCCCTCTTTAAAACAACGTGATGTAGTAACTTTAAGCGGTATAAAAAATTATAAAGGGCCGGTATTTATAGGCGTTTCAAGTGAAGACAGAAAACAATTTATGGAAGCAAGTTTTATCAGAAATGCCGCATTTTTACACTCTGGGCAAGGCAACGTAACTTTCCAAACTGCTTATAATTTGAAAGGTACTGCTATGCTAAACAAATATATGTTACCTACCATAATACAATGGTTTAAAACACCTGCCTTACCTGAAATTAAATCCGATATAGTGACCTTAACTTCAGAAGAAGAACAAGTTGTGGAGTAAGCTTATGCCGCTTCTTTTAACGGAAACTGAAGCCTTAAATAAAAATTCCCAAAATTTTGACAAACTGCCAATAAATAAAATGGCTGATGTTATGTTCGCGGAAAATTTTATCGCCGCCACCGCCGTAAAAAAAGCAAAAAAGGAAATAATTAAAGCTGTACAACTTGTTGAAGAAACGTATTTAAACGGCGGGAAAATTATTTTTATCGGGGCAGGAACTTCCGGCCGTTTGGGTGTTTTGGAAGCTGCAGAATGCCCCCCAACATTTAATACTCCAAAAAATTTATTTACCGCAATAATAGCGGGAGGTAAAAAAGCTGTTTTTGAATCTGTAGAAGGGGCGGAAGATAATTCCAAACAAGGGGCAAAAGATTTTTTAAAAATTGCCGATAAAAAAGATTTATTAATTGGTATTGCTTCCAGCGGAACTACCCCTTATGTTTTAGGGGCTTTGAATACCGCAAAAAAACAAGGTAATAAGACTGTTTTTATCTCATCAAACAAAATTGCTAAAAAAGCCGGTGCAACAGTAACAATTTATTTAAATACGGGGGCTGAAGTTATAAGCGGCTCAACCCGTTTAAAAGCGGGAACGGCACAAAAACTTGTGCTTAATATGTTAACAACTATGGCTATGGCACGGGTTGGCAAAGTCTATAAAAATTATATGGTGGACCTGCAAGCCAAAAATGAAAAACTAAAAACCCGCGCTATGCGTTTAATTGCTTTAGCTGCGGGTATCAGTGCTAAGGAAGCAAAAAAATATGCCCTCAAAACAAATTATTCCGTTAAAGAAGCGGTTATTATGTCAAAACTTAAAATAAGCCAAAAGCAAGCAAAAGAAATTTTAAAAAAACATAAGGGTTTTTTGCGGGGTGCTTTAAATGAGTAGGCTTGCTTTAGGGTTAATGAGCGGCACTTCTGCCGACGGTTTAACTTTGGCGCTATTAGATGTCAAAGCCAAAAAACTTATCTGTTTTAAAAATTATGATTACCCTAAAAATTTACAAAAAAAAATTTTGCAGGCACCGAATTTTAATACTGAAAAACTTGCGGAACTTAATTTTAAACTAGGTAAAATATATTTAATGCTTACACAAAAATTTTTGAAAGATTTTAAGATAAATAAAAAGGATATTTCCATCATAGGCTTGCACGGGCAAACAGTTTACCACAATGCCCAAACACCTTGCACTTTACAGATAGGGGAAGCTGCATTTTTGGCAAAAGGTTTGGGAATTACCGTTGCAAATAATTTTAGGCCGTCCGCTATTGCTTTAGGCGGGCAAGGTGCGCCGCTTGTACCGATATTTGAAGATTACTTTTTTGCAGAGAAAACACCAAAAATACTTTTAAATATCGGAGGTATTTCAAATGCCTCTTATGTACAGAAAAATAAAACTTTCGGTTTTGACTGCGGCCCGGGAAATGTTTTAAGCGACTATGCAATTACAAAATTAAGTAAAGGTAAAAAAAGTTTTGATACCGACGGTAAAATTGCCTCTACAACAAAACCTGATGTAAAAAAAGCACAAAAAATTGCAAATAATTTTGAGTATAAAAAAATAATTTCTTTAGATAGAAATAATTTTACGGAAACATTTTTTAAGAAATACTTCCCCCGCTTAAATGAAAAAGATTTATCCACTTTAAATTATTTAACAGCTTTAATAATTGCACAAAATATTAAGAAATTTATTCTTAAAAAATACCCAGTAAAAAATTTATATGTTTCAGGCGGCGGAGCTTATAATAAAACTTTGATTAATAACTTAAAAAACTTATTGCCGCTTAATATTAAAATTTTAGAGGATTTGCACCCAATGGCTAAAGAGGCTGCCTGTTTTGCCTATTTAGCCCATTTAACCTTAAACAAAATAACTATAAATAAACACTTGCTTGGAACAAATAAAAATACTATTATAGGAGTATTGAATTTGCCATGAAAACGAACCGCTTAATATTCCCCGGATTTTGGTTCGGGAAAAGCTCAGTAGACGAAGCCAAAGAACTTGCAACTTTAGGTGTGGGCGGTTTTTGTTTTTACGGCGGGACATCGGAAGAATTAAAAAGCCTTATTGACATTTTGCAAAGCCTTGCCCCACACCAATTGTTAATGGCAGCAGATTATGAAACAGGCCTAGGAAGATGGCATAAAGGTTTGCCGATACTGCCTACAAACTACACTTTAGGCCTAGCAGGGCGCGAAGATTTAGCATTAAAAAAAGGTTTTTTAACTGCCGTGCAAGCACGGGAACTGGGCATTAATTGGGTTTTTGCACCCGTCGTTGATTTGGCTGATACGCCAAATAACCCGATAGTAAATACAAGAGCATTTTCTGCAAATCCGAAAACGGTTTCCCGTTTGGCGAGGGCCTTTTCAATAGGTCTTTCAGACGGTGGGTGTTTAAACAGTTTTAAACATTTCCCGGGGCATGGAAGTACAAAGCAAGATTCCCATTTAACTTTGCCTGAAGTAACAAAAAATTTACAACAGTTAAAAGAAGAAGATTTACTCCCTTACCGCGAACTTATAACTAGGGCAGACAGTATAATGGTATCCCACTTGCTTGTTAAGTGTTTAGATGACAAAATGCCGGCAAGTTTTTCAAAAAAAATTATGACAAACCTGCTACGAAAAACCATGTATTATAAGGGCTTAATTGTAACAGATGCCTTAACAATGAAGGCAACAAAAGGTTTAAACCCAATAGAAGCTTTTAAAGCTGGTGCAGATGTTTTGCTTTGCCCGGAGGACCCTTTCAAAACTATAAAAGATTTAGCTGATACCGTTAAAAATGACAGTGATTTAAAAGACAGGGTTTTTTATTCCATTTCAACCCAAGAAATGATGGTTGCCCGTCTAAACGGAACACACACTTTGCCCTGCCGGAATATAGAAACCGCATGCAAACAATTAAATAAAGAGGCTGCTTATAGTGTGTTACAAAAATTAGATTCACAAATTACTTTAAATAAACATAGTAATATAACTTATTTAATTTTAGATGACAATACTACGGCAGATTTACCGCCGTTCCTAACTGCATTAAAAGAAAACGGTTTTAAATTAACCCCTTATAAAGAAGGTAAAAAAAGTGATTTTTTGATTGCTCTGAATTTTGAAGATTATACTGCTTTTAAAGGCACTGTTAATTTAAGTGAAAAGCAAAAAAAACTATTACAAAATGCTCTTGATAAAGCAAAAAAATCTTTGTTAATCAGTTTTGGAAGCCCATATATAAATGAGGACTTTAAAAATTTAACTACTTTTTTACCGCTTGCAAGTAAAGGTAAAGATTTCCAAATTGCTGTTGCCCGTAACTTGTGCGGGTTTTTGAATTTCTAACATTTCCTAAATCTTACAACTATAAAATATCTGTAAATTAATTACTGATAATATTTTATTTTTGGCAACCCCCACCCGTCACTACGTGACACCCTCCGCCCTTTCTTGAGGGCGAAATTACCTCTTGACAAGCTTTTTGTTTTTTTTCTACAATATAGTATACGGCTAAATTAAAGACGCCATAAAAACAAAATATGGAGAAATAAATTATGAATAAAAAAGGTTTTACTTTACTTGAACTTTTGGTGGTGGTTTTGATTATCGGAATTTTAGCAGGAATCGCTTTGCCGCAATATCAACTGGCAGTAGGTATAGCGCGATTTTCTACTTTAAAAACCATTACAAAAAACATGCAGGATGCAGCACAGAGATATTACTTATTACATGGAACATATTCAGGCGCTTTTAACAATCTTGATATAGAAAAACCTAATGATGTTTATTGCGACATTTGGGATGAAAATTATTCAGATCAAATTAGATGTCAAATACTTATAGGTAGTAAATATATGTCGTATTATGTTTATAGAGAAACAGGTAGGCCACGTCAATGTTTGGCAGAAAGTGCGAATACGTCTGACATTTTTAATCGTATTTGCCAAAAGGAAACACAAAAAAAAGCAAGTCAGGCAACTTGTTTAACTAGTTTTTGTTATTACATGTATTAAACCCCCATACTAAAATTTTTAGCACAGGGGTTTGCAGTTAAAGAAAATAAAAATTATTTCCTTATTTTGTTTCTTCTTTTGTTTCTTGCGGTTTTAAGGTAGGGAATAAAATTATTTCCCTGATAGAATCTTGTGCAGTAAGCATCATGCAAATTCTGTCAATACCTATACCCATACCGCCCGTCGGCGGCATACCTGATTCCATTGCAATAATATAGTCCATATCAACAATGTCGGCATCTTCGTTTTTGCTGTCTTTTGCTTTTTCCGCCGCTTGGTCTTTAAGGCGCTGATATTGATCGGCAGGGTCATTAATCTCAGAATAAGCATTTGCAATTTCCTGACCGCCGGCAACAAAGGCCTCAAAGCGTTCAACAATGGCAGGATCACCCGGTTTGTTTTTGGAGAAAGGGCTGACTGCCGTCGGGTAATCCATAATAAAAACAGGGTCTGAGTATTTTGAAACAATCTTTTCATCAAATACTGCATCAAAAATTTTGTTTGCCGCTTCGCTTTCGTCAAACTTAACACCGGCTTTTTTAGCAAGTGCAACAAGTTCCGGTTTTTTGAAGTGGCGGCCGTCCAAAATATTGTGTATATCTTCGCCGAAAGTTTCTTTCCACACTTCGGGCAAATAAATGCGTTTGAAGGGCGGCACTAAATTAACTTCATGCCCGCGGTAGTTAACTTTTGTTACACCGATTGCTTTTGCGGCATTACCGATAAGTTCATCAAACAAATCAGCCATCGTGTTAACATTACCGTAGGCTTGGTAAAGTTCCATCATGGTAAATTCGGGGTTATGGGTTGTATCGATACCTTCGTTGCGGAACATTTTCCCGATTTCGTAAATTTTATCAAGCCCGCCGATAACAAGGCGTTTGTGATAAAGTTCCAAAGCAATACGCATATACAAAGGAATTTTCAAAGCATTGTGATATGTTTGGAAAGGCTTTGCAATTGCACCGCCGGCACTTGCGGTTAAGGTCGGAGTTTCAACTTCAAGATAACCTTTACCGTCTAAAGTTTTACGTATTGAAGAAATAATTTTTGCCCTTTTAACAAAAATTTCTTTAACATCTTCGTTTGAAATTAAATCAAGGTGGCGGTTTCTAAAGCGGATTTCAGTATCTTGCAAACCATGAAATTTTTCCGGCATAGGGCGGACTGCTTTTGAAATTAAATCAACGCTTGTTGCTTTAATTGTTTTTTCGCCGGTTTTAGTTATAAACATGTGGCCTTTAACTAAAACGAAATCACCGACGGCAATATGTTTTTTGAAAAATGTATAAGGTTCTTCGCCGAGTGAATCTTTTTGCACATAAATCTGCATTTTTGCGGTAACATCTTTAATGTGCGCAAAAGCTGCTTTACCCATAGAGCGAAGTTGAACTAAACGGCCTGCAACTGCTACTTCCGTATTTTCCGGAAGTTCTTTTGCTTCGGCGCAGGTTTGTTTTGGGTCAACGTGCGCGGGGTAAGGGTTAAAACCGCTTTCTTTTAAGGCGGAAATTTCTTCCCTTTTATGTTTTATAATTTCGTCAATCGGGGAAAGTTTTTGATTATTTTCCATATTATTTATGCTCCAAAAGTAAGGTCAAAGTTGTCATTTCCGTAACAACTGCAGGGCCGAAATATTGAATAGGGCCGGGGAAAGTGTAGCGGTCATTTTTGGCCCAATCTTCGCGGTTCTTTTGTAAGAATTTAAAAGGCTTGCCATTAAGTTCAACAAGTGCTTTGCGGATAACCGGTTTATCTTTACCTTTACGTTTTTCGACGTTCATCATCATGGTTAAAGGGATACCGCCGCAAACCCAAGAGTCTGCTTTTTTGGTCAAATTTCTAACAGATGATAAATAACCGCTGCAATCATTAAGTGCTAAAACTGCCGCATTATAACCTAAAGCATAAGTGTAAGTTGCATCAAAAGTTGACGGGATACCGCAGCGGCCCTCATAACCGAAAAAGTGTGTGATAGTTGAAAATTTACCGTTATATTTGCCGGCTTTTTTGAGTTCTTTTAATTTGGTTTTAAGCATTTCAATTAAAAGTTTTTCCGTCTCAATTAAAGAAACTTGAACATTACCGTGCGGATCGCGGTCAAGCATAAGTTGATTGGCAATGCCTTCGGGTAAAGACTCCATTAAAACTGCCAAGTTTTTGGGCAGTTTTGAAATAACAAAGGCTTTCTTTTCTTTAATAGTGTTGAGTTTGGAAAGGGCGGCTTCATTATCCGCAAGTAAATCGTTTAAAGCGGAAATTAAGGCCTTCATTTCCGGAATAAATTCAATTAAACCTTCCGGAACTAAAACAACACCGAAGTTCTTGCCGGCTTTTGAGCGGTCAACAATAACTTTAGCAATATCGTTTACAATTTGGCCTAAAGTTTTCTTTTTAGCTAAAACTTCTTCGCCGACTAAAGTGATATTTGGGTGTGTTTTTAAAGCAACTTCCAAAGTGATGTGGGAAGCACTGCGCCCCATCAAGCGGACAAAGTGCCAATATTTGCGCGCAGAATTAACGTCGCGGCAAATATTGCCCACAAGTTCCGCATAAATTTTTGTTGCGGTATCAAAACCGAAAGAGGTTTCAATTTGCGCATTTTTTAAATCACCGTCAATGGTTTTGGGTACGCCGATAACATTAACTTTAACACCTTCTTGTTTAAAATATTCGGCGAGTACTGCGGCATTGGTATTTGAATCATCACCGCCGATAATTACAAGGGCATTGAATTTATTTTTCAAAATATTTTCTTTTGCGGTTTTAAGTTGCTCCGGTGTTTCAATTTTTGTGCGGCCGGACTGTATTAAATCAAAACCGCCGGTATTTCTGTAATCAGCCATGAGTTTAGGAGTAATTTCAACAAATTTATTTTCAAGTATACCGCTTGGCCCCCCCAAAAAACCATATAATTTATTTTTGGCATTTGCTTTTTTAAGACCGTCTAAAATACCGGCAATAACATTATGCCCGCCGGGTGCCTGACCGCCTGACAAAACAACTGCCATCTTGATAACTTTTTTACTGGCTTCGGCATTTTTGCCTTTAGTGAAAGTGATTTCGGGCATACCGTAAGTGTTAGGAAACATGGCTTTAATTTTTGCTTGGTCTGCCACGCTTTTTGTGGGTTTACCGATTTTTGTTTTTACCGCACCTGCGCCGGCTTTTAAGACAGCCGGCAAAGTGGGTTTAAATTTGATTCTTTCCGCTTGAAGTGGTGAATGGTTCATAATATAATTTCTCCTTATATTCGTTGATGACTATATATTTATATTATATAAAATTAGGAAATACTTTATTCTATACTACCCCCCTCTTTAATTCTCCCACCCACTTTTTTACTTGTAAAAAAAGTGTGGGACAAAAATAAAAGGAATCACTTTTTATCAAAATGTAAAAATCAACTTTTTTTATTTTTGAAAATATCTACGCAACTTGCAATTTTTTTTTCTTTTCTGTACAATATACTTATCCTAAATTAAAACGCTTTGGATGTGAAATAAGGAGATTGTATGAAAAACCAAAAAGCAGTAAA